>JBKPBV010000171.1:0-19187 GCA_046727055.1 Actinomycetota bacterium
CGCGGAATTGGGCCAGCTCCAGTTTGAGGGAGCCGGCGACATTCTTCATCGCCTTGATCTGCGCGGCCCCGCCAACACGAGAGACCGAGATGCCCACGTCGATGGCTGGTCGCTGATTGGCGTTGAAAAGGTCCGACTGCAGGAAGATCTGTCCGTCAGTGATCGAAATGACATTGGTCGGGATGTACGCCGACACGTCATTGGCTTTGGTCTCAATGATCGGCAGGCCGGTCATCGATCCGCCGCCCAGCTCATCGGAGAGCTTCGCGCAGCGCTCGAGCAGCCGGCTGTGCAGGTAGAACACGTCGCCTGGGTACGCTTCGCGGCCCGGCGGGCGACGCAGCAGCAGCGACATGGCACGGTACGCCTCGGCCTGCTTGGTCAGGTCGTCGAAGATGATCAGCACGTGCTTGCCCTGATACATCCAGTGCTGACCGATGGCCGAGCCGGTGTACGGCGCCACGTACTTGTAGCCGGCCGGGTCTGACGCGGGGGCAGCGACGATCGTGGTGTATTCGAGCGCGCCGGCCTGCTCCAGCGCTCCGCGAACAGCAGCGATGGTCGAGCCCTTCTGGCCGATCGCGACGTAGATGCAGCGCACCTGCTGCTCCGGATCACCGCTGTCCCAGGCGCTCTTCTGGTTCATGATCGTGTCGACGGCAATGGCAGTCTTCCCGGTCTTGCGGTCGCCGATGATCAACTGCCGCTGCCCCCGACCGATCGGGATCATGGCATCGATGGCCTTGATCCCGGTCTGCAGCGGCTGATTGACTCCCTGCCTATCCATCACACCGGCGGCCTGCAGCTCGAGCGGGCGACGCTCGCCAATGTCGGTGATCTCGCCGAGCCCGTCGATCGGATTAGCCAACGCGTCGACGGTACGTCCCAGGTACCCGTCACCGACCGCCACCGAAAGGATGTCACCAGTGCGCTTGACAACCTGGCCTTCCTCGATACCCCCTGACTCGCCCATGACGACGACACCGATCTCTCGGACGTCAAGATTCAGGGCGATGCCGAGAGTGCCGTTCTCGAACTCGAGCAGCTCATTGGCCATAGCCGAAGGCAGGCCTTCAACCCGCGCGATGCCGTCGCCGGAGGTGACGACCGTTCCGGTCTCCTCACGGGTCGCCGTCTCCGGCTCGTAGCCCCGGACAAAGCGATCCAGTGCTTCGCGGATTTCCTCTGGACGAATCGTGAGTTCTGCCATCGTCTGCGCTTTCTGCTCTTATATCGGAGATGAGTGGGTTCAGTTGTGATGGACGAGCTGACTATCCAAAAAGCCGTCGGGCCGCCTCAAGTCGGCCCGACACCGTACCTTCAAAAACCTCGTCGCCGAGCTCGACTCGAACTCCGCCCAGGATCTCGGGGTCGATGACCTCCTGGATCGCGACCTCGCGACCTACCTGCTGGGTGAGAGCATCGCGGAGCCTCTCCCGCTGGCCAGGGGTGAGCGGCTTGGCAACACGCACAGTTGCCACGACCCGATTCTTCTGCGCCGCGGCGAGCGTGACGTAACCCTCAATCGTGTTCGCAAACGTCCGCTCACGAGCGACTACGGCACGCTTCGCGAGCAAGATCGTTGCCTGGGTGGCGCGGCCCGTTAGCAACCCTTCGACCAGCTCCTGCCGCTTGCTGAGGTCGATCGAGCGATCCGCCAGCACATTACGCAGATCGGGGTTGGACTCCACCAACCGGGCAAATCGGAAGAGTTGGTCCTCGGCATCTTCCAGCTGACCGCGTCGATCTGCCGCGATGAGTTGGGCACGCACGGCCTGCCGCTCCAATGCAGCCGCGAACCTACGGCCTCCGGCCCACCGGAGCGTGGCCGCCTCGGCCACCAAATCAGCGACAGCTCTGTCGACTTTGCCGTCGAACAGCCCATGGACCAACGCCCGTCGGGCACCTTCCGGTGTCCCGGGGTCGGTTACCGCGCGCCGCAGTATGGGGGAGGACTCGAGCACATCGACCACCGCAAACAGATCGGTGGCGAAAGTGTCACCGACCTGTATCACATCCAGCAGGCGGTCGAGCGAGCTCAGTCGCGTCTCGGTGGGGATGGTCATAACGCGCTCATATTCATGACCTGCGCGCGGGAGTCGGTTCGCCCTGAGCTTCGAGCTCGGCGAGGAAGCGATCTACCGTACGTTGTGCGCGCTCATCGTCCTCGAGCGACTCCCCCACGATCCGGCTCGCCAACGTGGTGGCGAGGGTGCCGATTTCGGCTCTCATCTGGGTCATGACAGAAGCACGCTCGGCCTCGAGTTGAGCTTCACCCTGCGACCTGATCCGGGAGACCTCGGCGTGTGCCTGCTCTCGAAGGTCGGCGAGGATCTGAGTGCCCTCACTCTTGGCTTCCTCGCGGATTCTGGCCGCTTCGGTGCGTGCCTCGGCCAGTTGCTCGTTGTACTGCCGCAAAGCTGCCTCGGCCGCCTCTTGAGCTTTCTCCGCCTTTTCCAGGCCACCCTGGATGGCAGCGGTGCGTTCGGCGTACGTCGCCTCGAACCGCGGCACCACGAACCTGGCGATGACGAAAGTCAGCAACAGCGCGAACACAATCGAGGCAATTACCTCCGACAGGTGCGGGATCAGCGGATTCTCCGCCTCCTGGAGCGGGATCAGAAGCGTGGTCATCGTGACCACTCGCTCACAGGCCGCCGAAGACGAAGGCGAGGGCGATGCCGATGATCGCAAGCGCCTCAGTCACCGCGAATCCAATCCAGGCCGTGCCCATCATCGCGCCGCGCGCCTCCGGCTGCCGCGCAGTGCCCTGGATGACGGAGGCGAAGATCAAGCCCACGCCGATGCCCGGGCCAATGGCGCCGAGGCCGTAGCCGACGATGCCGAGGGATCCGACGAGTTCCATTGGAGTCATTGGGACTTCTTTCTTGACGGGGTTTCGCGGAGATTGCCGAAACCGAGGGTGGTCAATGCTCCTCGGCCGCGGCCGACGAGATGTACTGGGCGGTGAGAATAGTGAAGATAAAGGCTTGCAGGGACTGAACGAAGACCTCCAGGCCGAAGATCGCCATGCTGAAGATCAGGGCCACCACGCCGGCGGCCTTGTTGATGATCGACTCGGAATGCAACAACAGGTACTCCCCGCCCAAAATGAACACCAGAATCAGCAGGTGGCCAGCGAACATATTGGCGAAGAGTCGCAAGGACAGTGTGATAGGGCGGACGATGATGTTGGACACGAACTCCAGAGGGATGATCAACGGCCACATGAATGCCGGCACTCCTGAGGGCAGCGTCGCGTGCTTGAGGTAACCAAAAGGACCGTGCTTTGCGATGCCAACCCCGTTGTAGATCACCCAGACCAAGATCGCCAGGCCGTACGGCCAACCCACGTGTGCGGGCGTCGGGAGCAAGCTGAGCGGGAAGACTCCAAATATGTTATTGACCAGCACGAAGGAGAACAGCGCGATCAAGAGCGGCAGGTACCTGCGGAAATCGTGCCCGATCATGTCCCGGGCGAGCGTGTTACGGATAAAGAAGTAGGCCGTTTCGCCGATGTACTGACCCTTGCTGGGCACCATGGCGGTCTTACGCGCCATGATCAACCAGAAGGTCAAGATCAAGATCACCGAGAGAATGCCTTGCAGCATGTACTTGTCGAACCAGGGAACGCTTTCGAAGAGCGGCGGGACGTCGAAGCTATGCACCCCGGGGGCCTCGAAGCCTTCCGTCTCCGTCTCCAGCGGCACCAGGCCCGACAAGAAACCGCTCACCGTTCCCCCTTCTCCGCCTCGTGCCTGTGGTCGGTTACCGTGGCCTGGTCGCTGCGATCCTTGGCACCTGGTTTAGGTGCCGGATCCTCGACGCGGCCAAAGCGTCGGATGATCACGTACGCCCCAAAGGCGGCGCCTGCCACGATGCCGATCGGAAGCAAGAACTTGGTGCCGAGATAGTGATCCCCCAGCCATCCGAGCAGTCCGTAAACCACGACGCCGGAGATCAAGTAGGAGAGCACTCGTAGCCCCAAGTCCATGCCGTTTGATGTCTCGCCTCCTTGCGATTTCGGCTGGTCGTTGGCCGCCTCGGGTTGTTCCATCATGGCGAGACACACGCTAGCAGTGATTGTGGCGGCGGTCACGGCTCCAAAACACCTTTGCTCGGCGGGACGTATTCGGTGTCATAGGCGCCGATTCGCAGCCGAGAAAAGACAAAGACCTCAACAACGAGCCAACCCGCGACAACGATGATCGTGGTCACGAAGATGGCCATGGGCCGCAGTGTCGGCCAGGATTCGTGATGCTTGTTGTAGAGCACCAGCACCAGTCCCAGAATCACCACCCGCGCGGTGTAGCTGCACATCGAGACCAGGAGCAGCGTGCGCGCCCCGGCGTCGGCGAACAGCACCATCACGTACTGACCGACTCCATAGAAGAACAGCACCATCGTGGCCGCAAGAGCCGCGGAGATCAGACCCGTTGTGCCGTAACCGATGGTGAAGCCGATCAAGCAGAGAACTGTCGAACCCACCCCGCCAAGGGCGCCGCCGAGCAGCAGCTTGCGCGCCCGGATGACGTGAATGCTGGGTCCCCCGGCAGGCGTCGCCGCATGATCGGGGCGACTGTCGACGGTCATGGGCGAGGCAGTCCTCTGTTGCTTCGGAGCTGGGTCGTGAGATGCAGCCCGGGTCGCGTCGAGCGAACCGGGGGTCGCAGGGCTGCGCCCGTGCAAACTAACACGAGTTTGATTGCTCCGCTCGCCGCTGTCCTGAGAACTGGTAGTGGGGCCACGTTCGCCATCTCAAGACGGCTGACAAGGCCCAATTCATCCAATTTTGACCCTGTCAGCCATCTCAAGACAGGGAACGCGGCTTACGAGGAGATGTCTTCTCGTCCCCCAAGCGACCACGACGTAGGCGGGCTCCACACCGCGATCCCACGGAGCGAGCGAAGCGACCAGGATTGCGCGCCGCTGTCCTGGACGAGCGAGTGAGCAGACACGTCTTTCGCCTGCGAGCGAGTGAGGAAGGCAGCGGCTGCCAGGCGCAATCCTCAGCGAGCGGAGCGAGCAATCAAACGCGGAGCGATCAAACCGGATCGCGCCCCCCGCTGTGCTGAGGAGGAGCGAGGGGACCTGCTTCTCGTCCCCAAGCGACGACAAATTAGGCGGGCTCCAAGGCGCGATCCGCGCGGAGCAAGCGAAGCGACCAGGATTGCGCGCCGCTGTCCTGGACGAGCGAGTGAGCAGACACGTATTTCGTCTGTGAGCGAGTGAGGAAGGCAGCGGCTGCCAGGCGCAATCCTCAGCGAGCGGAGCGAGCAATCAAAACGCGGAGCAATCAAATTAGAGCGACTCGCCTCGGCGTACCTGGTCCTTGGCGCGTACCGGACGACCGAGCGTTACCACCAGCAAAACCAGCGCGCAGGCAGCGACAATGGCCACCACGGTCCACTGGCGCTCGGTCTGGACCAGTCCCAAGATGATCACGCCAAAAGAGACCAGCGCGGACCAGACATACATGAGCAGGACAGCACGGCGCTGGCTGTGGCCGCGTTCCAGAAGCCGGTGATGCAGGTGCTGCTTGTCCGGCAAAAACCACCACTTGCCGGCGTAAGTGCGCCGAATGAAGGCCAGCGTGAGATCCAGGAATGGCAAGGCGAGAATTGCCAGCGGCAATACCAGCGGAAGGACCGTCGGCACCAATCCCCCACGCCCGTCCTGAAGCTGCGAAATGTCGATCTGTCCGGTAAGGCTGATGGCAGATGTCGCAAGCAGCAGACCGAGCAACATCGCACCGGAGTCGCCCATGAACATCCGCGCTGGGAAGAAGTTGTGCGGCAGAAAACCGAGGCAGGCGCCAGCGATCGTGACCGTGACCAGGCTGGACGTCGTCGCCCTGGTGAGGCCCTCAGTAACCGTGAGCAGGTAGGAGTATGCGAAGAAGGCAAGCGCGCCGATACCGACCACTCCGGTGGCCAACCCATCCAGCCCATCCACGAAGTTCACTGCATTCGAGCAGAGCACGATGAAGAACACCGTGATCGCGACCGACGTTGTGCTGTCCAGCGAGACGATCTGGTTGGGCAACGGGATCCAAAGCATCTTGACGCCCAGCGCAACGGCGATGCCAGCCGCGAAGACTTGCCCGGCGAATTTCGTCAGCGGCGGTAGCTCGAAGACGTCATCGAGTACGCCCACCAGACAGATCACGGTGGCCGCAAACAGGACTGCCCGGGAGTCTTGTTGCACTGTGACGAGCCGGCCCAGAAAGGGCAATTGCCACGAGATCAAGATCGCGGCCGCAACTCCAGCCAGCATGGCCACGCCACCGAAGTAGGGCATCTCGATCGTGTGGACGTCCCGGTCTCGGACCCTCGCCATGGCGCCAGTCCGCAGAGCCAGGCGGCGACAGACACCGCTTAGCAAGAAAGTCACTGCCGCGGCTATGCAAAGGACAAGAAGATACTCGCGCACTCAGCCTCCCGCAGCCGGCGCTGAGTCTCCGTTACTTCGGCCCGAGTCATCGCCGACGCTTCCGGAGTCTGCCGCAGAGCGATCCTCGGCAACCTCGGCTTCGTTGCTCAGGTCGCGCAGATTCGGTGCCGTCTCGCGCAGTGTCTCCACGCTGATCGCGCCTCGCCGCAGTACTTGGCCGTACTCATGCCGCGTGAAGTCGACAATGGTCGACGGCGCACCACCGCCGCCGCCCAGGGGACCACCGTCAAGATAGACCGCGACCGAGTCGCCGAGCTGTTCAATCGCCTCGTCACAGGTCAGGGCTGCAGGCCGACCGCTGATGTTGGCGCTGCTCACCGCCAACGGACCGGTGCGCCGTAAGATCTCGCGCGCCAACTCGTGGTCGGGCACCCGAAGGGCGATGGTGCCCTCGGTGTCACCAAGATCCATACGAAGACTGGGCTGGATACGGCAGATCACTGTGAGCGCCCCAGGCCAGTGCTTGTCGACAAGATCTTTGGAACTCTCCGGAACATCCACCGCAAGCGCCTTGATCAAAGTGGGCTCGCCGATCAATACTGGCGGCGGCATGTCACGGCCACGCTGCTTGGCATCTAGCAGTCGCTGCACTGCCCCGGCACTGAAGGCGTCAACACCGATCCCATAGACGGTGTCTGTGGGCAGCACGATGCATTCGCCAGCCTCGATGGCCTTGCCCGCGGCCTCGGTCGCCTCCGTGTGGCTCGACGGATCACTGGCCGTGCAGTCGAACCGGCGATATCTCGCCTGGACTTCGGTTTCGGCCGCCTCCCTTGGGTCCGGTTCGCCGGGCACGGCGGTCGTGGTCACCGGTCAATCCTGCCAGAGTCGATGGTTGGCGGCGCTTTGACCGCGGTGATCACTCATCAAACCCGGATCGCGCGCCGACGTGCTGAGGAGGAGCGAGGGGACACGCTCTTCGTCCCGGAGCGACGACGAAGTAGGCGGCCACAAAGCGCGATCCGCGCGGAGCGAGCGCAGCAATCAAACACGCCTCACGGCGGTTACAAACCGGGGACGGCCGTTGAGGTCGGAATGATCGCGTATCCCGGCAAAGGCGCCGTGCTGCAAGACGATCTGTTGAGCTGACTCCCCTTGTACGTCAGCGTGTTCCACGCACAGGAACCCAGCCGGTCGCAACAGCCGCGCGGCCTCGACAGCCACGACTCTCATCGCATCCAGGCCGTCCTGGCCCGCGACCAGAGCCAGCAGAGGATCATGATCGCGTGCCTCGGGCACCACCGATTCCCAAGCGTCTAAGGGGATATAGGGCGGGTTTGAGATCACTAGGTCGACGGTGCCGGCTAGCTCGGGAAGCGCGCCGATCATGTCCTGCACGTGCAACTCGACGGTCGTGTCCGCAAGGTTGCGCGCTGCATAGGCCGCCGCATCTTCGGAGACCTCGACCGCGTGGACACGGGTTCCGCTCAGCTCGGTGGCTATGGACTTGGCGATCGCACCCGAGCCCGTGCCGAGTTCCACGACGACTGGTAAGCGGCGCGACTCACCGCGCGCCACCGCATAGACCATAGGACGCAACTGCTCGATCGCCCAGCCCGTCATCACCTCGGTTTCAGGCCTGGGCACGAACACGCCTGGGCCCACGTCCAGTCCCAAGTGGCGGAAGTGAGCACGGCCGGTGAGGTGTTGCAGCGGTATCCGATGGGCCCGCTTGTTGATCAGCGTCTGAAAATGCGCGGCCTGGGCGTCTTCGACGGTATCCAGCAGCGGTAACCGCGCCAGCTCGACTCCTGCGGCGTACGCCAGGAGCTGGCGAGCCTCCTGATGCGGCGACTCGATGCCCACTTCGCGCAGCTGACCAGCCGCTTGGGTGAGCAACGGCCGGATGGCTTTGCTCACGAGTTTGGTCCACCTGCTTGGGACAGTCGCAGCTGAGTGTCGGCTTCCTGCAGTGCCTTGATCACAGCGTCGAGGTCGCCATTCAGAACTTGATCAAGGTTGTAGGACTTGAAGCCGATCCGGTGATCAGAGATGCGGTTCTCCGGGTAGTTGTAGGTACGGATGCGCTCGGACCGGTCGACGGTACGGACCTGGCTGCGTCGGGCCGCAGAAGCTGCATTGGCTGCTTCTTCCTCGGCAACTGCGGTCAACCGGGCCCGTAACATACGCATGGCCTGTTCTCGGTTTTGGAGCTGCGAGCGTTCGTTCTGGCAGGAAACCACGATGCCGCTAGGCAGGTGCGTGATCCGCACCGCCGAGTCAGTGGTGTTGACCCCCTGCCCACCAGGGCCGGACGAGCGGTAAACGTCGATCCGCAGGTCGTCCTCATCGATTTCAACCTCGGTTTCGGCGACCTCGGGCATCACCAGCACACCGGCAGCGGAGGTATGCACGCGACCCTGAGACTCGGTGATCGGCACCCGCTGCACTCGATGCACGCCACCTTCGAACTTGAGCACGCCGTAGGGCATGGCGACGGGATCGCCCGCGGCCGGTGCCTTGATCGCAACCGTCACTGACTTGTAGCCACCAAGATCGGTTTCCTGCGCATCGAGAATCTCGACCTTCCAACCCCGGTTCTCGGCGAAGCGGGAATACATCTTCAGCAAGTCTGCAGCGAAAAGCGCCGACTCCTCGCCTCCTTCTCCTGATTTGATCTCCATGAGCGCATCCGAGGAATCGTTGGCGTCGCGCGGAGCCAGCAGTCGCATCAATCGTTCAGTGACCGGCACCAGCTGTGCTTCAAGATCGACAGCCTCTGCAGCCAGCGACTGATCTTCCTGCGACAACTCCTTGGCCACTGCAAGATCATCTGTGAGCCTGTCGTATTCATCCAAAGCCTTGACGATGGGCATCAGCTCGGCGTAGCGACGCCCGACCTTCCGGGCGCGAGCAAGATCGGCATGGACGGCCGGATCGGCGAGCGCTGCTTCCAGCTCCTGGTATTCAGCACGCAACGGTGCCGCCGACTCGAACATCGTGAGCCTTACCTCCGACTTGTCAGCGTGGGTTGTTGTTCCGGCGACCACACACGCTGACAAGTCGGTCGTCGGGACGCGGCAAGCGCCGGGATGCAGGGCAATTTCCCCGCCTCCCGGCGCTGCTTGTAAAGCTACTTGCTGGGCTTTTTCTTGGCCGGCTGCCTGGCGGCGTACCGCTTCTCGAAGCGAGCAACACGGCCACCGGTGTCGAGAATCTTCTGCTTGCCTGTGTAAAACGGATGGCAGGCCGAGCACACGTCTGCGTGGATCACGCCGTTCGGCGCGGTGCTGCGCGTCGTAAAGGTGTTGCCACACGTGCAGGTCACCACCGTCTCCACGTACGCGGGGTGAATGTCAGGCTTCATATTTGTCTCTCCTCATCATGTGCGCCGGGTCGCCATGCATCTTGCATCTCGGGCGTGAACCGGCACCAAAGAGTGATTGTGCCGCAGCTCAGCTGCGGTACCAAATGGGGGAACAGCTAGCGACCCCGCTTTAGTCCCGTGGAGCAGCCGATGCGCCCTGAGCCTGTCGAAGGGCCTTCGACAAGCTCAGGTCACAGCTAGTCCTGCGCTGGGATGGTCTTGGTGATCGCCATCAGGAACTCAGCATTGCTCTGGGTCTTGCGGAGCCGATCCAACAGCATCTCCAGCCCTTGCAGGCTTTCAAGTCCGGAGAGCACCCGGCGCAATTTCCAAACGATGGCAAGCTCCTCGCGACTCATCAGCAGCTCCTCACGGCGCGTGCTGGACGCGTCAACGTCGATAGCCGGGAAGATCCGCTTCTCGGCGAACTCACGGCGCAGCCGGATCTCGGAGTTGCCCGTGCCCTTGAACTCCTCGAAGATCACCTCGTCCATCTTCGAACCGGTCTCAACCAGAGCAGTCGCAATGATGGTGAGCGATCCGCCGCCTTCGATGTTGCGAGCGGCACCCAGGAATTTCTTCGGCGGGTAAAGGGCAGCCGAGTCGACACCACCAGACAAGATGCGGCCCGAGGCCGGAGCTGCCAGGTTGTAGGCACGGCTCAGCCGGGTGATGCCATCGAGCAGAATCACAACATCATGGCCCAGCTCGACCAGGCGTTTCGCCCGCTCAATCGCCATCTCGGCAACGGTGGTGTGGTCCTCCGCCGGGCGGTCGAAGGTCGATGAGATCACCTCACCCTTAGCCGAGCGCTGGAAGTCGGTAACCTCCTCAGGCCGTTCATCGACCAACACCACCATCAGCTTCACCTCTGGGTTATTGATGGCGACGGCGTTAGCGATGGCCTGCATTATCAAGGTCTTCCCTGCCTTGGACGGGGAGACGATCAGCGCACGCTGGCCCTTGCCGATGGGTGCCACCAGATCGATGATCCGGCCGGCCATCTGGGTCGGGGTGGTCTCGAGCTTGAGCCGCTCCTGCGGGTAGAGCGGGGTGAGCTTGGTGAAGTCTGGCCGCTGCCGAGCGGATTCCAGGTCGCCACCGTTGACGGTGTCGATCCTCACCATCGGGTTGAACTTCTCCTTACGCTCACCCTCCCGTGGCGTACGAATCATGCCCGTGACCAGGTCACCCTTACGCAGGCCGAGCTTCTTGACCATTGACAAGGACACATACGCGTCGTCGGGCCCGGGGAGGTAGCCGTTGGTGCGGACGAATGCGTAATTGTCGAGGACGTCCAGGATGCCGCGAGCAGGGGCGAGCACATCGTCCTCGGAAACCACAGGCTCGGTGTCGTAGCGTTCCAGATTGCCGCCGCCCCCGCGGTTACGGCGGTTTTGGCGGTCCCGGCTCCTGCGCCGGCGACCGCGCCGACCGCCGCCCTCTTCTTCCCAGTCACGGCCCTGGTTTTCTCGACCCTGATTGTCGCGCTGCTGATTCTCACGAGCCTGCTGGTCGCGGTTCCGGCGGTCTCGCCTATCGGTTTGCCGACCGTCGCGGGACCCGTCCCCCCGTTCAGCCTCATCAGGACGGCTCGTGGGAGCCTGTTCATCGGCACGGGCCTGCTCGTCCGAGCGGTTGAAGTCACGCTGACCGTCACCTGCTTCCTGTGGTGTGGCGGTCTCCTCGCGGATCCGATTGGGGCTGTCCTGGGCCTTACCGCCCTCGCGAACCTGGCCACGATCGGCGGCCTCTACGGGTTGTTGCCGCTCATCCGTCGTCGAATCTGTCCTTGTCGAATCTCGGGTCGAGCTCGCTGACATCAGGTCAGGCTGTACGGGCTGCTCGAGCATCTGTGCCTCCTCCCGTTGGCCGGCGGCTTCGCGCGGCGCCTGGGGCAGCTCCTCCAGGGCGCTGGCGATACCGCCGCTGTCAGCACGGTCCTGTTGGCTGGGATGGCTCCCTTGACTGCGAAAGCCCCCTTGACTGCGAAACCCATCCTCTTGCTCGGTGCCATCCAGGAACGTGGTTGTTTCGGTGCCGCGCTGGGCGGTCCGAATGGCGTCGATTAGCTGGCTCTTGCGCATGGCGCCAGTGCCCTTGATTCCCAGGGAGCTTGCCAGCTGCTTCAGCTCAGCGAGGACCATGGACTCCAAGCCCGAGCCCTTGCGGTTGCGACGATCAGTGGTGGGTTGTGCACTTTGCTCGCCGGCGCCGTCCTCGAATGGAGATGCGCTCGTCATTTCGGCGATATCTGTCAACGTCTGTCCTTAGTCGTTCGGGCACGTCATCGTTGCCCATCCATGGCACGGGGTCATGCCCCGACCAGCGGGTCTTCCTTGAGGTCCTCAGCGCATCGCGACGACTGTTCTCGAGATGTGGCTGACGGGAATGCGCCGTAAAGCTTCGTCCGCGTCGCACCTGACCTTGAGGCGCTACTTGGTCAGATGTGCATCTTGTGACTTAGCTGGTTGGGGAGCCGGTCACGCAGCTGCCCTGACCGTGTCGGCTCTCCAAGGCTAGCACCTGCGCTGGGAGTTTCCATCACAGTCTGATCTCGTCCTTCTGCAGGGAGGCTTGTCTCAAGGATCGCCGCGGCTGAGCCTATGTGACTGAGCCGCAGCGAAAATCCAGTTGCTTTTTGATCTTGAAGTACGGCCAGGTCTGTGCCAATGCCCAGCACCAAGACACTCGGACCCGCCCCACTGATCATCGCCGCAAACCCCTGCCCGCGCAGCGATTTCATGAGTTCATAGGAGCCTGGCATAGCGGCACCGCGGTAGCCCTGGTGCAGCCAGTCGCAGGTGGCGTCGTAGAGCAGGTCCGGCTCGGACGCCATGGCGTGGACGAGCAGAGCTGCTCTTGCAGAGTTCGCCGCCGCGTCAAGATGAGGCACAACCTCGGGCAGGAGACCTCGAGCAGCTTCGGTGGCCAACGACGTCCCGGGGATGAACAACGCTGCGCCGATGGCGGGGTGTACGCGAGCCTGCGCCGCTGTAACGCCTTCACGTCCCTCATACGCCAGTACAAAGCCGCCGTAGATGGCCGCGGCCACATTGTCGGGGTGGCCCTCGATTGCGTTGGCATGCCCCAGGAGCCACTCCGGGCCGACATGCACCTCGGCCAGCCCGGCGGCCGCCCGAAGGCCCGCGACGATCGCTGCCGACGAGGATCCCAAGCCCTTACCGTGTGGAATTGTGTTGCGACAGCCCAGCCAGAGACCCGGTGCCCTGACGCCAAGGTCGGCCAGGCCGACCAGGGCGGATCGGATGATCAAGTGGCTCTCGTCCAGCGGCAGCTCGGCTGCCCCTTCCCCGGAAACCTCAATCTGATAGCCCTGATCGATCACCGCGATGTTGACGCGTTCTCGCCAGTCGAGTGCGAGCCCGAAGCAATCGAACCCGGGACCAACGTTTGCACTGGTCGCCGGGACATCCACGATCACTGACGTTCCGGGGGTGAGCACCCACTGATCAGCGGGATTACGACGCATGATCGGCTCCTTCGGATCCAGCGTGATCGGAGTGACTTCAGCCCGCCAAACCACAGACCGATGCAATGGCGAGAAGATCAGCCGTCACGAACTCGGCATGAATCGGACCTAGTCGCGACAATGCCGCATCGATGTCCTTGAGGCCATGTCCAGTCACCGTAATCGCGATTTGCAGGCCAGACTCGATCTCGCCACGCTGGTGCTTGGCGATCAGGCCAGCAACTCCCGCGGCCGAGGCCGGCTCGACAAAGATGCCCTCCTCATGCGCCAGAAAGGCTTGAGCGTCGAGGATCTGCTGGTCGGTAACCGCCTCGATAAGACCACCCGATTCATCACGTGCGGCGCGAGCTTGTTCGGCAGACGCCGGATTGCCGATGCGGATTGCCGTTGCAATGGTCTCAGGCTCCAACACTGGATGTCCCAACACCAGGGGAGCAGCGCCTGCCGCCTGGAAACCCCACATTCTTGGCATTCGAGTCGCCTTGCCGGCGGATGCGTACTGCCTATAACCGTGCCAGTACGCCGAGATATTCCCGGCGTTTCCAACGGGGATCACATGCATATCTGGGGCATCACCCAACTCGTCGATCACCTCGAAGGCTGCGGTCTTCTGACCCTCGATCCTGTTCGGATTGATCGAATTGACCAGCGCGACCGGATAATCGTGGGCAAGCTTGCGGGCGAGCTCCAGGCAATCGTCGAAGTTGCCCTCCACCTGCACGACCTTGGCACCGTGGACGATCGCCTGGGCGAGTTTGCCGGTCGCAATCCGACCGGCCGGCAAAAGCACGATTGTGGACAAGCCGGCCTTTGCCGCGTACGCGGCGGCCGAGGCCGAGGTATTGCCAGTCGAGGCGCATACCACGGCCTGAGCGCCCTGTCCGGCGGCGACGCTGAGTGCGACGGTCATCCCGCGGTCCTTGAACGAACCAGTCGGATTGGCGCCTTCGACCTTGATCCACGTCTCGCAGCGTAGGAGCTCCGACAGCTTCTCGGCCGCCACCAGCGGGGTGCTTCCTTCCCCGAGGGTGATCACCGGATCGCTATCGGAGACTGGTAGCCAGTCGCGATAGCGAGAGATCACGCCGTAGGTGGGCCGACTCTGGACCGATGTGCTTGGGTCCGCGATGAAGGACTCAGGAATCACGTCACTCGCCTTCAACCCGCATCACACTGGTGACCTCGCGGACAACGTCGAGGTTTCGCAACGCTCGCACCGTGGCACTCAGGGCAGCATCTTGTGCGTGGTGAGTCACGATCACCAGCTGAGCGTCAGCACCACGCCCGTTTTGCCGCACTGTCTCGATCGAGACGCCATGCTCGGCAAAGACCTGGGCGATCGTGGCAAGAACGCCGACCACATCTGCCACCTTGAGCGAAACGTGATAACGCGTCAGCACGCTGCCGATCTTGGTGACCGGGCGTGCCGCGTAATGGGACTCACCAGGGCCAATCGCCCCGCGTAGCCGGTTTCGGGCGACCGTGACGAGGTCGCCTAGCACAGCACTCGCCGTGGGGGAGCCTCCAGCGCCCGGACCGTAGAACATCAGCCGTCCGGCAGACCTCGACTCTACGAACACGGCGTTGTAAGCACCGCCGACGCTCGCAAGCGGATGGGAGCGCGGAATCATCGCGGGGTGGACGCGTACCGAGACTGTCCGGTCGTTAGCGCCGGCGACAGCCTGGGACAGCTGGCAGATCGCGAGCAGCTTGACCACACAGCCGATGTCATGTGCGGAGGCGATATCGGCGGAAGTGACCTCGGTGATGCCTTCCCGGTAGACATCAGAACTTGTAACCCGAGTATGGAATGCCAAGCTAGCCAAGATCGCAGCCTTGGCCGCTGCGTCGAAGCCTTCAACGTCAGCCGTCGGGTCGGCCTCGGCGTAGCCGGACTGCTGGGCCTCTGCCAGGGCCTCAGCAAAACTCACGCCGCCGGTATCCATCCGATCCAAGACGTAGTTCGTCGTGCCGTTGACGATCCCGATCACCGATGTGATCTCGTCACCGACCAGCGATTCCCGCAGCGGCCGGATGATCGGGATAGCGCCGGCGACCGCGGCCTCAAAGTAAAGATCGACACGTGCCTTCTCGGCAGCAGCGAAGAGCGTGGCGCCATCCTCGGCGAGCAACGCCTTGTTCGCGGTCACGACCGACGCCCCGTGTCGCAACGCAGCCAAGATCCACGACCGGGCAGGTTCGATGCCACCGATGACTTCGACCACGAGGTCGACGTCTTCCCGGCTGACCAGCGCCTCGCCGTCGGTTGTGAACAGGTCGGGGTCGATGCCCGGCCGTTCCCGATCACCTTTGCGCACGGCGATGCCAACAAGCTCCAGGGGCCGACCTACCCGAGCGCGTAGATCGGCCGCCTGCCCAGTGATCAGCCGCGCTACCTCCGAGCCCACTATGCCGCAGCGCTGACACGTCAAGAAGGGGCGTGGGCCGCACGCTGGTCAAAGTCACCGAAACCTCCCCCGAATTGTGGCGGTTTCATTGTTCACTATATTTTTTGAGGCTCTGCTCGCGCATCGCGCTATGGACCCACCTACTTCGTCGTCGTTCGCAGACAAAAAGCGCGTCGGCTCAGTCCTCCTCAGCACGGCGGGCGCGCGATACCGACGCTCGCAGAGATTTTTTGAGGCTCTGCTCGCGCATCGCGCTATGGACCCACCTACTTCGTCGTCGTTCGCAGACAAAAAGCGCGTCCGCTCACTCTCATTACATTGCTCGATGCGCTCGCTGAGGCTGGCGCTGCTTAGCCACTGCCTTCTTCCCTCGCGTCGCTCGCTCGTCCAGGACAGCGGCGCGCCAGCCTGGCTGAGCACTGCGGGCGCGCGATACTGACGCTCGCAGAGCTTTTTCTGGGCTGTGCTCGCGTTTCGTGCTGTGGCCACTTTCACCGAGTCCTCTACGTCATCCAGCATCCAGCGCCAACAAATCCTCGATCGTTTCGCGCCTGACCAGCGTCTTGATCTGGCCCGCGTTGACGGCGATGACGGGGGGCCGAGGGACATGGTTGTAGTTGCTCGCCATGGACCGGCTGTACGCGCCCGAGCCCGGCACGGCGAGCAGGTCGCCAGCCGCGATATCGGCGGGAAGGAACTCATCTCGCACCAAGATGTCTCCGCCTTCGCAATGCTTGCCGACCACCCGGGCCAACACTGGAGGAGCGCTGGACCGGCGTGAGGCCAAGGTGGCCGAGTACTCGGCCCCGTACAGCGCAGTCCGAATGTTGTCACTCATTCCGCCGTCAACCGCGACGTAGAGGCGGCTGGCACCACCATCCAGCGCGACGGGCTTGACCGTGCCTACCCGATAGAGCGCGAAGGTGCTGGGGCCACTGATCGCGCGCCCCGGCTCAATGGACAGGTGGGGAATCGCGATGTCAAGAGCTGCACACTCGTGGGCAATGATCTCGCGCAGCGCCTCCGCGAGTGCTGCTGGCGTGGAGGGGGTGTCGGCGCTGGTGTAGGCGATGCCGAAGCCGCCGCCAAGGTCCAGTTCAGCTGGCTCGACTCCGCTCTGCGCCGCGAAGTCCGCGTGGAGCCGCAGGGTCCGACGTGCCGCCACTTCGAACGCTGCGGCGTCGAAGATCTGGGAGCCGATGTGGGAATGGATACCGATCAGTTCCAGCCAGGCGTGCTTGTGGCATGCGAGCAGTGCGGCCGCCGCAGTGTCACCGGCGATCGAGAAGCCGAACTTTTGATCTTCGTGCGCCGTCGCGATGTATTCGTGGGTATGCGCTTCGACCCCCGTAGTCGCCCTGACCATGACCCGTGGCCGGATCTGCAACTCCTTGGCGACAGCACCGAGCCGACCGATCTCATCGAAGGAGTCGACAATGATCCTTCCGACTCCGGCGATCAGTGCATACCGCAACTCCTCGACGCTCTTGTTGTTGCCGTGCAGGCCGACCCGCCGCAGATCGACCCCGGCGCGCTGTACAACAGCTAGCTCGCCGCCAGTGCAGACATCAATGCCGAGCCTTTCTTCGGTCACCCAGCGGGCCACGGTCGTACAAAGGAAGGACTTGGCCGCGTAATAGACGTCCCAGCCCAGGAACGCATCCGCGAAGGCGCGGGCTCGGGCACGTAAGTCGGCCTCGTCCACCACATACACGGGAGTCCCGACCTGCCTGGCAATCTCGAGGACACTCCTGCCAGCCACGTTGAGCACGCCGTTCTGGTCCTTGCGTACCCCGCTGCTCCACAGACTCGGCAGCAGTGCGTTTACGTCGTTCGGCATGCTCAGCCAACTGGGTGGATACGCCGCCGAGTCTGCATGAATCGAGCCGGCCACGTGGGTATGGATCACATCGCGAAACTGTGCCAGACAAGGCCAAACGCTTGTGAATTTATTGACTCATGGACACCGGATCGGCCGGTGCTGCTACGAGGTTGCAGTGATTTCGATGGTGCGGCTGTCAGCCAGACGCACCTCACGAGGATGTGTAGTGACAACCCCGTCGACCTTGACCAGGAGGGCACCGCATGCCGAGCCGAGGCAGCGATCATCAAACCTGACGCCCCAGAGCGTGAAGAACTGTCCTAGTGTGACGGCGTCGCTTCCTTGGCCCTCCAGCCAGACTCGGCCCGACGTGTCGTGGGTGTGCACGGCGGCGTGCAGCGCGCGGACCCTGTCAACGCCGATGTTGGCGGGCACCTCAACGGGCGCGCCGTCGACAGTGATCCGTAGATCGATCATGCCGGAGTTCTGGTTGCTGCTGACCGGCTGCGGCTTCAGTCCAGCAGCCTCGATGTAGGCGACGGCGTCCCGCGGTGCGCTCCATGGAGGTGGCGTGCTGCGCTGAATGGCCGGAGCAGGCTCAGCTTGGCGAAGGCAGCCGGTAACAGTGGCAAGCACCAGCAGCACGGCCGCGAGTGCGGCGTACGCCCTCCACCGACCTCCCGGCACGGGTCCGAGAATAGAACGCGGAAAACGTGAGCACACAATTAGAGAATTGGCTCCAGCAGCCACGCTGGTACATTGCCTTTCGGCCCTTCACCGGACCTGACAGGCTGACTGGCCGGCCCCCGTAGCTCAGGGGATAGAGCACCGCCCTCCGGAGGCGGGAGCGCGAGTTCGAATCTCGCCGGGGGCGCCAGCCGAATTTGGCGCCTGACCTGCGGTTTTAGCTTTCGCCTTGTAGGCGGCTAAGTCGACCACATCGGCGTTTGGCAACACTTTGGCAACAGGATTTTGAGCGTTGGCAACAGCGGCGGCGGATCTGGCAGCCTCGGATCGAGCGGTGTCGAGCGCGTCGGCGACCTCGTCGAGGCGGTCGCTGAAGAGGTGCCCATAGACGTCCATCGTCATCGCGGCGCTCGAATGGCCGAGCATCTGCTGCACGACTTTCACGTCCGCGCCGCTGGCGATGGCGAGACTGGCGGCGGTGTGGCGCAGCTCGTGCGGGTGCAGCTCAGGGATGCCGATCGCCGCGGCCGCGACGTGGAAACCGGCGCGGAAGATCGGAGCGCGTAGTGGCCCGCCTCCCCTTACGCCGTTGAACACGAGCTCGTCGGGCTCCTTGCCCGCGATGTGGTCTCGCAGCTCGGCGACGAGGAACCGTGGGATCGGCACCTGCCGGCGTTCGTGAGATTTGGGAGTGCCCCAGACCAGCCCCTTGCCCTGCACGACGGTGACGGACTCGGCGATGGTCGCACGCCGGCGGGTGAGGTCGAGACGGCTCACCCTGAGTGCGGCCATCTCGCCGAACCGGACGCCTGTGTAGGCGAGGAACAGGACGACGAGCCTGTAGGCCTGATTCTCGCGTTCATGGAGCCGGCGATGCTTGCTCACGTCCGTCGGGCGGGCGCACGCCTCGGCGAGGGCTTCGACCTGGGCGTGGGTCAAGAATCGCTGCTCCTCCTTGGTCGGGCGTGGGAGATTAACGCCGATCGCGACGTTGCGGGCCAGGCGTCCGTCCTTGAC
>JBKPBV010000172.1:0-9898 GCA_046727055.1 Actinomycetota bacterium
GGGGAGGACCAGATGTCGTTAAGAAATGTACGAGCCTGATAGTCCAGGCCGCCGTACATCCAGAGGCGCCCGTTGAAATAGACGATCGATTCATAGATCCGTTCGCCCCAATCAGTCTTGGGGTGCTCGGTCCATGTCAGACCATCGGGTGATGAGTAGGCACGCGTCTGGGACGTCATCCACAGGCCATCGTCGTACGCGATGTGCGGAGTCAGCGTGAGGGGAAACCTTCCCGGCTCCCACAAAGGTGTGTTCTGAGAACCAGGATCGGCCGGGTATCCTCCGCTTCCCGACGGCAAGACGGCCTGCCAGCAGCCTTCCGGCGGGACAGCGCCTGATGTCGGGCAGCTCTGGTTTGGGGACGCGTGCGGTGCGGATGCCCTGACCTGTCCACTGCAGCCGACGGCCAAGACGGCCACGAGCGCGACAACGACGGCCTGCACCCGACGCACCCGCATGGAAGCCACGTTACCTACATCGCCCCGAACGGGCGGCGGAGCGAGGACCGGTCGGGAATTCGGAGGTACGGGCGCCTATCTCAGGGTGCGATGGGCTGAAATGAACGCATCTCATCGGTGCCGGGGCGAACGACTCCTGCGGCAGACTCCGGCACTTCGTTCCAGGCGCCAGGGAGGTCTCCGAGCGGTTCCGAGACCACCAACCGAGTCTCCTCGCCCAGGCTATGGAAGATCTCCACCTCAGGGTGCAGTTGACGCAGCGCTGCCACGCTGGTTGAGAAGAACAGCGACCGGCTCTTGCCTTCGCTGGAGTAGCGGAAGGCCCAGATGGACTCGCCGTCGCTGGTCGCAATTGTCCCCTGGAAGGGATACTCGACGCCGTACTCGCGGCCAACCTTCTCAACGAAACCGATGGCGCGCGCAACCGCACCGAACGGATCTTTGGCCAGGTCGAACGTCAGTGCCAAGAAGAACAACGTCTCCGAATCCGTGGATCCTTCGATGTCTGGATAGAGCGACGGATCGACTGCCATCAGCAGGTCCCGCTTGGTGTTGTGGAAGCCGCGAAGCGCCCCGTTGTGCATCCACAACCAGCGGTCATGGCGGAACGGATGGCAGTTCGAGCGCTGCACCGGCGTACCGGTCGACGCCCGAATGTGGGCGAAGAGCAGTGGCGTACGGACCTGACCCGCAACCTCCCGTAGGTTGACGTCATTCCACGCCGGCTCGATGCTCTTGAACACAGCTGGATCGGGGCCCTCGCCGTACCAGCCGATCCCGAAGCCGTCCCCGTTCGTCGTGGTTGCGCCCATCCGGGAATGGAGGCTCTGGTCGATGATCGAATGCGCCGGGCGGAACAGCAGCGCTTCGGCGAGGATCGGGTCTCCTGAGTAGGCCATCCATCTACACATGGGCTGAGTGAAACACCTCGCCGGCGACACTGGCATCACCCTTCACGGGGGATATCGACCAAAATCCATCGCTAGGGCGGAAGCAGATGTGCTGCCCGCGCCGGCGGATCGGAAAAGGCCAGCGCAGCTTCCTCGACCTCCCTATCCGCCGCGGTTAGACGCCCTTCGTGCTGGCGCATGTGCTCCTCCCAGGACGGGACACTGAAGACTTCGATGAAGCGGTCTGGCCGATCTCCGTCCCTGTAAAGCTCCCAGCGCGACGCGCCAGTACGGCGTCTTGACTGGCGAAGGTGGTCCATCGCGTCCAGGAAGGCCATCTGCCGCTCCGGCCCAACGATGTATTCGACCGTGACCAAGATCGGTCCGGAGTCGGGTTCGGGATCGAAGGCCAGTCGCGCCTCCGGCCAATAGACCGCCGGCTCGCGGTCCAGGTGACCGGTCTCCGGAACCCGCAGGAACACGCCTGCGACGACTCCCGCCAGTATTGCAATGGCAGCCGTGAGGAACGCCGCCTGCAGGCCGAGACCCTCGGCGACGAGCCCCCAGAGCAGCGCTCCAACCGTCATCGAGCCGGTAAAGGTGATCATGTAAATGGCGAGGCCTCGGGCGCGGACCCAGACCGGCAAGAACAGCTGCAGCTCGGCGGCCAGCGTGGAGGTCACCGCCATCCAAGCCAACCCGGCGAAGAGCAGAGTCGCCAGGGCCGCCGCAAAGCTGGAGGTCAGTACGATAACGGCCGAAGCCGCAGCATAAAGAACGCCGGATACGGTCAGCAGTCCGCTGGTGGAGAGGTGGTCCCTAACTCGCCCTAGCACCAACGCGCCTGTGACGGCGCCGACGCCCAGTGCCGCGAACAAAGCGCCGTAGCCGTCCGCTCCCAGGCCCAGGCGCTGACTTGCGACGAGGGGTAGGAGCGCCCACAGCGCCATCGCGGGTGCGACGAACAGGACAGTCCGGAGCAGGATGCGGCGCACGATGGGCTCGTGCCAGACGTAGCGGCCGCCGGCGCGCAATGCCGGGACGAAACGCTCCCGGCGGCTCTCGGATTCGGCCGGCGGTCGCCGCCAGAAGAGCAGCGCGGCCGCAAAGAAGAGAACCGATACTGCGTAGAGGGCGAAAACGACCGGGACCCCACCGAGGTAGGCGATCACCAACCCGGCCAGTGCTGGCCCGAGCGCACGGGCACCGTTCACGCTGGCGAGGTCGAGCCGGGTGGCCGCTCGGAGTTGTGTTCGGGGCACGAGCTCGGGGAGTGTGGCCTGCCAGGCGGGTAGCTGCACCGCTCCGCCGACACCCAAGGCGAAGGTGAAGGCGAGCAGCAGGGCCGGCGGCATCCGCCCGGTGGCGGTGAGGACGGTGAGCAGGATGCCGACGACCAAGAAGTAGGCCTGCACCGTGATCAACAACCAACGTCGATCAAAGGAGTCGGCCAGCACGCCGCTCGGCAGCGCCAGCAGCATCATGGGTGCTGTAATGGCTGCCTGGACCAACGAGACCAGCGCCGCTGCGTTGGGAGAGTCCACCAGCAACCACTGGGCGCCAACGGTCTGCATCCAGGTGCCGATCCAGCTGATCAACATACCCAGCCAGAGCCAGCGGAAGGCTCGCTGGGCGAGCGGTGCCCACGGCGACGACTCAGTAGTTGCCGTTGCTGAAGTGGACGTCCCGGAGGCCGCCGATTCGCCTGCGTCCCGCTCCTCGCGCTGTGTCATTTCACCTCCGGCGACTCCACCTCAGTGCACACCGCACTAGTCCTGCTCCGATGTCATGTTTCCACTCCGCGCCCTGTTGAGGCGATGGGGAGGCGTACCTTGCGGACAATTTCGCGGCGCTTTCGATGCAGGTAATGCCAGTCCCTCCCACGCGGGCTGAGTAAGCCGTAGCGTCGTGATCGTGGACAACCGGAGCGAAGTTCGCGACTTCTTGGCCTCCAAGAGGGCGAGGATTACTGGTTCGGCGTCCGCCGACGGGCTGGGCCTTCTTGCCAGCTGGGCGGCAACCCTCGAGCAGACGGAAGCCGCCAACCCGACGCAGCTGCCTGAGCCATTGCACTTGGAGAGACAGGACACATAGGAGAAGAGTTGGAAATCCAGCCCAAGCCGCCGAGCACCAAGGGCGCGTCCGAGATATTCATCGGCGACGTCTGGTTGGACATGATCGCGAAGGGCGACCTGCCTTCCCGCACACGAGTCGCCATCGTGCGCTTCGCGCCTGGGGCTCGCAACGCATGGCACCGGCACGCGAACGGTCAGACCCTGTACGTAACCGAGGGTCGCGGCCTGGTCCAAGCGCGCAGCGCAGAGCTCATGGAGATCCGGCCCGGCGACACTATTTACACCCCGCCGGGGGAGTGGCATTGGCACGGCGCCGCCCCTGATCACTTCATGTCCCACCCTTCCATCACCGAGGGCCTCAGCGAGGGTCAGCAAGGGCCGGAAACCGAGTGGGGCGACCACGTCACTAACGCCGAGTACGGCAGCAAATAAGTCGGGAGTTGCAGCATGCGAGGAGCGATTCTGTACGCCCAGCGCGATGTGCGTTACGAGGAGCGCGCCGATCCGATGATCATGGAGCCGACGGACGCCATCGTGCGCACCGTCGCCACCTGCGTCTGCGGGTCGGACCTGTGGCCCTATCGCGGCATCGACCAGGTCACCCAGGCCAGGGCAATAGGTCACGAGTACTGCGGCATCGTGGAGCAGGTTGGCGATGCGGTTGGCTCGATTGAACGGGGCCAGTTCGTGGTGGGCGGGTTCTACGCTTCGGACAACACCTGCCCGCACTGCCGCAACGGCATGCACTTCCTCTGCGATCGGCGCACCGGCTTTGGCGGCTGCCAGTCGGAACTGATTCGTATCCCGCTCGCTGACGGCACTCTGATGGCCACGCCTGAGCAGCCAGCTGAAGACCTCATCCCGAGCCTGTTGGCACTTTCAGACGTAATGGCCACCGGCTGGCATGCGGCAGTCTCGGCCGGGGTCAAGCCGGGCATGACGGTTGCGGTGGTAGGCGACGGCGCGGTGGGCTTGTGCGGCGTACTCGCTTCCGCCCAACTCGGCGCTGCGCGAGTGATCGCCATGAGCCGGCACCAACAGCGCCAGCAGCTGGCGAAAGAGTTCGGCGCCACCGACATTGTGAGCGAGCGCGGGGAGGAAGGCGTAGCCCGCGTCAAGGATCTGACCGATGGGGTGGGCGCGGACGCCGTGTTGGAGTGCGTAGGCACCGGCGAATCGGTGGTGCAGGCGCTGCAATCGACCCGACCCGGTGGCATGGTCGGCTGGGTCGGCGCGCCGCACGGCGTTGAACTTCGGATGCAGGACCTGTTTTGGCGAAATGTTGGGATCCTCGGCGGTGCCGCCCCGGTGCGGAGCTACCTGCCCGACCTGCTGGATCGAGTCTGGAACCGGAAGATCGAGCCCGGCAAAGTGTTCGATATGGTGCTGCCGCTGGAGCAGGTCGCCGAAGCCTACGCCGCCATGGACCAGAGGCGCGCCATCAAGGTGCTGCTGCAACCCGCATAGCTGTGTCTGATTGCTCGCTCCGCTCGCTGCGGATCGCGCCAGGAGGCCGCCTGCTTCGTCGTCATTCGCCGACGAAAGGCATGTCGGCTCGTTCCTCCTCAGGACGGCGGCGCGCGATCCGCGGCCGCTTTTCACCTGCCTTGGGTGAGGACGCGCGCGCGCCGGTGCGGGAGGATCTGGTTGTGGGGACCAGAGACGTGGAGGAGTGGATGGCAATGTCGTACGGAGGCCTAGGTTCGGCAGCTGAGCACGTGACACCGGCGGGGTCGTTGGCTGATGTCGTAGACGAGTACCGGATGGTCCGTGGTGAGCTGGAACGCAGCATTCTGCCGCTGGCCACCTCGGTGGATGGGCGTCAGTTCACGTTTCAAGCGTCCCTGCACGAACTGCAATTTCAGACCGGCGGGTACGTCGTCATCGAGGGCGACGGTGACCGCAGGCTGGGCCAGGCTCTGACAATGCATCCGGCCGCCGAAACTGCGCAAAACCTGGGGTTAGAGGTCATCAAGTCAAGCGTGCAGATCCGCCTTGCGCGCGGCGAAGGCGTGATCTTGGACGGCGACTTGCGGCCGTTCCATGACGCTGTCGTTCGGCCGGCGCAATCCGGCGAGGTCGAAGCATGGCTGAAATCAATACGGCCAAACCGCTCGGCATTGACCATCGGCGAACTCCTGCTCGCACCAGGCGTCCCCGCAGCTCTCGACGCCGGCGGCTTTAACCGGCATACCTTCATGTGCGGTCAGTCCGGGTCTGGCAAGACCTACTCACTCGGGCTGGTTCTCGAGCAGCTCCTGGTCGGAACGAGCCTGCGGATGATCATTCTCGATCCCAACTCCGACTACGTCCGTCTGGTGGATGTCCGAGACAATGCTGACCCGGCCGTCGCCGCAGAGTACGCGGCGGCGGCTCGTGGAGTGGCGGTTTGGCAGAACGACCCCGGAGTAGAGCATCGGCTGCAGCTGCAGCTCCGGGATATCGATTCGGCTTCCCAGGCCGCTGTATTGGGCCTCGATCCTATCCGCGACCGGGAAGAGTACGCCGCGCTTTCCGGGCTCCTTGCTGCCGGTGAACAGGGTCGGCCTCTCATCAGCGACCCCGATGCTTTGCTGTCATCGGACAATCCCGATACCCGCCGGCTCGGCCTGCGTGTCGCCAACCTCGGTGTTCTCGACTGGTCCATCTGGAGCGGCGGCCGTGGAAGGTCACTGGTCGAGGAGTTGAACGAGCCGACCTCGCGTTGCCTGGTGGTCGACTTGGGCTCACTCAACACCATCAACGAGCAGCGACTCATCGCCGAAACCGTGCTATCAACCCTTTGGCGTAACCGGTCGCGCCGCCAGCCATGGCTGATTGTCATTGACGAGGCTCACAACGTCTGCCCTGCCCGACCTACCGACGCAGTGATGGCGCTCGCCACGAACTATGCGGCGCTGATTGCGGCCGAAGGCCGGAAGTTCGGACTTTACCTGCTGACCTCGACTCAGCGCCCGCAAAAGGTGAATGAAGAAGTGCTCTCTCAGTGTGACAACTTGCTGTTGATGCGGATGAACTCCGAGGCCGACCTGGGCCTGCTCCGCGACGCGTTCTCATTCGTGCCGGAAAGCCTCATTCAGCGGGCCACGACCTTCCGGCAAGGCGAGAGCCTGGTAGCCGGCAAGTTCGTGCCGCACCCCACGTACGTGCGGTTTGGGCAGCGACTCTCGCAGGAAGGTGGTGCCGACATACCAACCTCTTGGGCAGCCGCGCCGTAACCACACAGCCAGAGTCATCGCTCGCGTCTAGCGCCGTAACCACACAGCAGCGTCATCGCTTGCGGTCCGGCGCCGCAACCCACGTGCACGTAGCTTGCTTACGGTCTGCATCGGTTGCAAACAGTGCAGACCGTCGCAAACCTGTGTAGACCCAGACCCGAGCTGGGACAAAGATCATGCCGATCGGGTGACGTGTCCTACCGCACGCAGTCACAGAACCTTGGAGCCGTACATCTCGCCAAGAGGGTCAGCGATGAGCTCCATACGTGTCCCATCAGGATCGCGGAAGTAGATCGAGGTTCCGCTCTCCATCTGGTACGGCACGCCGGCATCGTCCAGCTTTGCTTTCAGCCGCTCCCACTTGGCTGGCTCAACGGAGATGGCCATGTGATGCAGGCCGCCAAGGACCTCGACGTACGGACACAGGTC
Source organism: Actinomycetota bacterium (assembly GCA_046727055.1). Taxonomy (GTDB): domain Bacteria; phylum Actinomycetota; class Actinomycetes; order Propionibacteriales; family Propionibacteriaceae; genus Microlunatus. Next base: position 7,071 of record JBKPBV010000172.1, read on the forward strand.
CAGCCCAGGGAAGTCGAAGAATGCCAGCAGGTTGCCGTTGCCGATGTCAAAGAAGAAGTGGTTCGACCCCTTGTAGTCGCGGTTCTCGAAGATGTCCGTGAGCGGAAATTCGAGGACATCCTGGTAAAAGCGGATCGTACGTTCCACGTCGGCACACAGCACTGCGGCATGATGCAGGCCACGAGCGGAGGACGGCGGCCTTTGGTCGGCCGGTCGCAGGTGCGTGGCACGTATGCGTGCCCTCCGCTCCTCGATCGCGCCGAGGTCGATCTCAGTCATGACTCTCCTTTAGGGCACTGCTCGCGCTACCGACGCTCACAGTCCGGGAAGACGGTCCTAAATGCGGAAGAACATGCCGAGGAAGCGGTCGGCCAGCTCCTTGTCGCCACGGATCGTTCCACCGTTGAAGCGTCCGAACGCGGTGAGGACGAAGCTGCCAGGATCGAACTCGATCACGGCTGGAAGGTCGCCCACGTCGCCTTGTTGATACGTCATTCCCTCCGACGACACGCTGATTCGGGTGTCACCAGCGTTGGGTCCGCTTGTGACGCGTACCCCGATTTCAAGCGGTTTGGTGTCGGGTGTCGCGCGGATCGTCCCAGCCCAAATCCCGAACATGAACGGCACAAGCAGGTCCGCGACGTCGCTGTGCAGGCCGTGTTCACGTCCGGTGCCTTCGCGGATGTCCCAGGAGTGGATCCCGTAGTCCATCAGCTGGAACGCGGGGTAGAAGAACGCCGGCACCGGGCCCATGTAGAAGTGCGGCACCATCAGCCCGGTCCAGTCCTCCGGCGTAAGGGCTTCAAAGATGCCCATCATCTTGTCGAAGTCGGTGCGTAGTCTGTCGACCATCTCCATTTGGGGTAAGTCCCGGAACAACTTGCCCTGCTCCTCGGCGCGTTTCGCCATGCCCGCTAATCCATATGCGGGATCCACCTCACGATGACTGCGCGCGGCATCGAAGGCAGGGAAGTACGCCTCCGTGGTGTCGACGATGTGCCCGACGATGTCACGTACCTCCCACTCCGGGCACGCCGTATCGGCGGTCCAGGTTTCCGGCACGTCGGCGAGCTTGAAGAAGGCTTCGGCCTGATCTCGTACGACGCGGAGAACCGTGTCCTTGCCCTCGTAGGTCATGGCATTCCAACTCATGAATAACCGTCCTTCCCATCTGACATGGGCCGTAATCCACCGGTGAATGCGATGCGAGTACGTTGTTCGTATAGCGAACAGTAGTGCGCATACCATACAAGCGTCGCGCCGGAACGAGACACTGTCAATGATCATGCGCCGCCGAGCCTTGGCGCAGCGCTCAGCATGCGAACGCAGGTAAGGAGCGCTGAATAGATGGTCGAGTCTCCGCAGCGCCCAGCCGGTTACGTGCAGTCCCTCGAACGCGGCCTCGCGGTGATCGCTTGCTTCTCGGCCGATCGCCCCAAACTCACCTTGTCGCAAGTGGCAAGTCAGATTGGCCTTTCTCGGGCCGCAGCGCGACGTTCGCTGATCACGCTGCAGACGCTGGGCTACGTCGGAAGCGAGGGGCGCGACTTCTACCTCACTCCGCGCGTGTTGACCCTGGGCTACGCGTATCTCTCGTCGCTGTCCCTCGCCGATGTGGCACAAGCCCATCTCACTAACCTCGCCAACGAGGTGCACGAGTCCTGCTCGGCCTCAGTGCTGGATGACAGCGACATCGTCTACGTCGCGCGCGCAGCGACCAAACGCATCATGACTATCTCGCTGTCGGTCGGCACGCGGCTGCCGGCTTACGCGACGTCAATGGGCCGTGTGCTCCTTGCCGCGCTTCGAGTTGATCAATTAGATGCCTACCTCGACAATGCAACGCTTGCGCCGTTGACTGAGCGCACGATTGTCGATGGCGATCGGCTACGTACGGAAGTGGAGCGGACTCGGACTCGCGGATGGTGTTTGGTCGACCAGGAACTCGAAGACGGCGTCCGATCTATCGCGGTCCCCGTCCACGATGCGGCTGGCCGGGTTGTGGCCGCGGTGAACACCAGTGCGCATGCAACGAGGGTGCCGCTGACGACGTTACAGAAGTCCTTTCTCCCCAAGCTCCGAGACTGCGCTGCCGCGATTGATGCCGAGCTTCGGGCGGTCCGTTGAAAGACGGACCGGGCCTGCTACAAGACGTCGTTCCGCGCCGCAGCGACACCGCGCACAGCGCAGGTGTTGGGGGCCTGTATCAGCTCTACACCGCGGCTAAGTGCGGTGGTTTCAAAACCGACAAATGGGTAATCGGACGTGGAACGAAACAACCTTGTAAAGGAAGGACCAAAGATGTCAGTGACTTCACGCGTGGCGGGAGCTGTCGCCGCTGGGTATGTCCTAGGGCGGTTCAAGAAGCTAAGACTTGCGGTGCTTGTCGGTTCGGCAATGGCCAGCCCGAAGTTCCGGAGCGCCGCTGCTGGCCTAATCCAAGATCGCATTCCTGGTGGGGGCATGGTCAGTGAGCTGACGAAAGAGGCCGGCAGCAGGCTGTTCGATGCAGGCAAAGCAGCCGCGACAACTGTTGTCGCCTCGCGTATTGACACCCTGAGCCAAAGCCTTGCCGACCGGAGCGAGAACCTACGAAAAGCTACCCCAGGCGCGCAGGCAGGTAAGTCGCGAGCCGATCGGCCCGCAGAGGATCGCGCGTCTGCGGAACCCAGGGACGAGTTCCAGGAGCCCGAGGGCGAGGAAACCGAGGAGCCCAGGGACGAGTACGAGGAGCCTGAGGCCGAGGAAACCGAGGAGCCCAGGGACGAGTACCAGGAGCCAGAGGGCGAGGAAACCGAGGAACCCAGGGACGAGTTCCTGGAGCCCGT
>JBKPBV010000173.1:0-8810 GCA_046727055.1 Actinomycetota bacterium
GGCCGCCGAAGCCGGCCTCGAGGAGGTCTGCATCGGCATGCCCCACCGCGGCCGGCTCAACGTGTTGTCCAACATCGTCGGCAAGTCCTATGAACAGATCTTCCGGGAGTTTGAAGGCAATCTGGATCCGCGCACGGTCCAAGGCTCCGGGGATGTCAAGTACCACCTGGGCTCGGATGGTAAGTTCACCGCGCTAACCGGCGCGACGATCAAGACGTCAGTCGCGGCCAACCCGAGCCACCTCGAGGCGGTGAACCCGGTGCTGGAAGGCATCGCTCGAGCCAAGCAGGACATCCTTGACCGCGGGGCCGCGTTCCCGGTGCTGCCGGTGCTGATGCATGGCGACGCGGCATTCGCCGGTCAGGGCGTCGTCGCCGAAACCCTCAACCTCAGTCAGCTGCGTGGCTACCGGACCGGCGGCACGATTCACATTGTCGTGAACAACCAGGTTGGCTTCACCACCTCACCAACCGAGTTGCGATCTTCCATGTACTGCACCGACGTGGCCCGCATGATTCAGGCGCCGATCTTCCACGTGAACGGCGACGACCCGGAGGCCTGCATCCGCGTTGCTCGGCTGGCGTTCGCGTTCCGGCAGGATTTCAACAAGGACGTGGTGATCGACCTCATCTGCTACCGCCGCCGCGGTCACAATGAGGGCGACGATCCAAGCTTCACCCAGCCACGAATGTATGACCTGATTGAGAAAAAGCGGTCGGTTCGCAAGCTATATACCGAGGCGCTGATCGGCCGCGGCGACATCACCGTCGAGGACGCCGAGAAGGTCATGACGCGCTTCCAGCAACGGCTTGAGACCGTCTTCAAGGAAGTACGAGCCACCGTGCAGCCGGCTAGGGACCTCGAATACAGCCGCGTACCGGCGTACCCGAAGAAGTCCGCCGCCAAGCATGGCACCGCGATCACCTTTGAAACTCTCAAGAAGGTTGCCGACGCACACACCACGTTCCCGCCTGGCTTTACGGTGCATCCGAAGGTGATGCCTCAGCTGCAGCGCCGAGCTGCTGCGATCACGCAAGGGCCGATCGACTGGGCGACCGCGGAGATCCTGGCGTTAGGGTCGTTGCTCCTTGAGGGACGTACGGTCCGCCTCACCGGACAGGACACCCGGCGCGGCACGTTCGTGCAGCGCTTCGCGTCCATCGTTGACCGCAAGACCGGCGAGACGTGGGTGCCACTGAAGCAGCTGGACGAACGCCAAGGAAAGTTCCATGTCTTCGACTCGTTGCTGAGCGAGTACGCGGCCATGGGTTTCGAGTACGGCTACTCGGTGGCAAGCCCGGAGGCACTTGTTATCTGGGAGGCCCAGTTCGGCGACTTCGGCAACGGCGCCCAGACGATCATCGATGAGTTCATCGTGTCTGGTCAGGCCAAGTGGACACAGCAGTCAGGCGTCGTCCTTCTGCTGCCGCACGGCTATGAAGGCCAAGGTCCGGACCATTCGTCGGCCCGCTTGGAACGCTTCCTCCAGCTGGCAGCGGAAGGCGCGATCACGGTTGCACAACCCTCGCTTCCAGCAAACTACTTCCACATGCTTCGACAGCAGGCCTTGGGCGAGCTGCATCGGCCGCTGATCGTGATGACCCCGAAGTCAATGCTGCGTAACAAGCTCGCCGCCTCCGAGCCATCGGACTTCACACATGGGTCCTGGAAGCCGGTACTGGGCGACCCGACCATCGCAGACCCGAGCAAGGTCAACCTGGTGCTGCTGTGCAGCGGAAAGATCCGCTGGGATCTGGTGAATGCCCGCAGCCAGGCCGGCAAGGAGGGTGAGGTCGCGATCATCCCAGTCGAGCGGCTCTACCCGCTTCCTGGGAAGGACCTCGTCAAGCAGATCAGGCGTTTCGAGCGCGTCGAAGAGCTGCGCTGGGTGCAGGACGAGCCGGTCAACCAGGGAGCATGGCCTTTCATGGCGCTGAACTTGCCACCGCGGCTGGCCGAACTCGAACCCGGCAGGACCCTGCGGCTGACCAAAGTGGCTCGTCCGGAGTCGTCCGCGCCGTCGGTCGGGTCGACGGCGGTTCATCTCCAGCAGCAACGCACCCTTATGGCGACCGCCTTCAAACCGGCCGACGCAGGTCAGGAACCTATGTAAACGCAGGTTCCGCACGCTCTACACACTTTGCAACCCGTGCAGACCATGGGCAACCTAGGTGAACGTAGGTTTCGTCACGGGGAGAGTGAGACTTCAGATTCGGCCCAGAGCGGTGCGGCTAGGAAGCAAGCATGTATTTCACAGATCGGGGTATCGAAGAGCTCTTGGCACGCCGTGGCGAAGACGAGGTCACCCTCGGCTGGCTCGCTGAGCAGCTGCGCACCTTCGTCGACCTGTATCCGGAGTTCGAGACTCCCGTCGAGCGGCTGGCGACATGGCTCGCCCGCCTAGACGACGAAGAAGAAGAATAACCCGCCCCGCATGCCGGTCAGTGACGCACCATTCGGATAACAGTGCAGCCGAAATCCTCATCGAGCTTCTCGGCACCATCGGGGCGGTAACCGTTACGTGCGTAGAAGGCCTGAGCCCGTGGGTTGTCGCGAAGCACCCAGAGAAACGCCGCCCGATCGCCAACGGATCGGTCATGGAGGCGCTGCGCGACACCGGTGCCCCAGTACGCCCGGCGCACGTTGATCGCGTGCAGCTGGAAGTTGATGTCGACGTCGGGCTCGGTCGCGAAGCCGGCGACCGAGAAGCCAACCACATGTCCAGAATCTATGGCGACGATGACCGGCCTTCCCTCGTTGATCCAGCGTCGCCATAGCTCGATCCGCTCGGCGATGGGAGCTGCCAGCATGGCGAGCCGTGCAGGGTCGACGATGTCGGCGTATGCCTCACGCCAGCACGCCATATGGCATGCTGCGCCGGACTCGGCGTCGCGCGGCCGCGCCGCCCTGATGACAACCGAGCCTGTCACGGCACGAAGATGATCTTGCCGAAATGCTCACCGGCGATCATTGCAGCGAATCCGGCGGCGGCATCTGCTAGCGGCAAGATGCGGTCGATGTGCGGCCGTACGCCGGTAGCCACCAACATCTGAGCCAGGGAGATCAGCTCGTCCCGGGTGCCCATGACCGAACCGATCACCCGAAGCGGCTTGAAAAAGATCTTGGTCAGCTCGGCCTTCGGTGGATTGTCGCCGGACGTCGCTCCGCATATCACCAACGTCCCGCCCGGCTTCAACACGTTGATCGAATGTGACCAGGTGGCGGCGCCGACACCGTCCATGACCGCATCCACCCGCTCCGGGAGCCGGGCGCCGGCAGGGAAGGCTTGGTGCGCGCCGAGACTGACGGCTCGGGCACCCCGGGCTTCGTCACGCGAGGTGACCCAAACCCGCATGCCAGCCTGACGACCGAGCGCTATCAGCGCCGTGGCGACTCCCCCACCAGCGCCCTGGATCAGCACGGTGTCCCCGGGCCTGGCTCCCGACTGGCCGAAGAGCATCCGGTACGCCGTCAGCCAGGCCGTCGGCAGGCAGGCCGCCTCGGCAAAGCTAAGCTCAGGCGGCTTATTCACCAGATTGGCCGACGGCACCCACACCTGCGTCGCAAAAGTGCCTGGATAGCGCTCGGAGAGCAAGGACCGCCGGGGGTCGTAGGTGGCGTCCGTGCCAACGAAATCGGGAGAGTTGATCACGGCGTGGACAATGACCTCCCGTCCGTCGTCGGTAACACCCGCCGCGTCGCAGCCAAGGATCATGGGGAGTCGGTCAGCGGCGAGGCCGACGCCGCGTAGTGACCAGACGTCGTGATGATTGAGACCAGCGGCCTTCACGCGCACCGGTCGCCAGCCCGCGGGGACTTCAGGCTGCTCGATCTCCCCCACGACCAAGGCATCCAACGGTGCTTCTGGATCCGCCCGGACCGTGTAGGCCGCCAACATGCCTTCACCCTATTGGGGGCGAGGCCATCAGCCGATGTGATCAACACCATCCGGCCGATACAGTGCGTCGCGTGAGCAACGACGCCAACGCCTTGGTTGAGGACTTTCGTGCCCGGATTGGGCGGGAGCCAACTGGAGTTTGGGCGGCCCCGGGCCGGGTCAATCTGATCGGTGAGCACACCGACTACAACGACGGTTACGTCATGCCCTTCGCCCTCGCGCAACGGGTGCTCATCGCTGCCGCTCCACGTAATGACGGCACCTGGAGCGTCACCTCACTCAACAATGACTCGACCAAGATCTTCGAGGCCGCCGATTTGCAGCCGGGGATGATGGGCTGGCATGCCTACGTCGCGGGCGTGGTCTGGGCCCTCCACGAGGCCGGGCATCGAGTTGGTGGAGCCGACCTGGTGCTCACATCCGATGTGCCCGAAGGTGCCGGCTTGTCGTCCTCGGCCGCTCTGGAATGCGCAGTCCTCACTACGCTGGCCGACCTCAACGACATCGACATTGCCGGCCTGGAGCGAGCCAAGCTGGCGAGGCGTTCTGAGAATGTGTTCGTCGGCGCCCCGACCGGCTTGATGGACCAGGCGGCGGCCACCTTGTGCACGGCCGGCCACGCGTTGTTCTTCGACTGCAGAACCGACGACGCGGAGCACGTTCGATTCGACACGGCCAGCGCCGGCCTGGAAATCCTGGTCCTCGACACCAAGACCCCTCACGCGTTGGTCGACAGCGAATACGCCGCCCGCCGTGCCAGCTGCGAGGAGGCTGCGCGGCTGCTCGGCGTCGCAGCGTTGCGTGACGTCACAGACCTCGCCGCCGCCCTCGACCAGCTTGCTGATCCGGTGATCCAGCGCCGGGTACGCCATGTAGTCACCGAGAACTCCCGGGTCCTGGAGGCCGTCGAGATCTTGCGGGCGGACCGAATCGCTGACCTAGCGCCGCTTCTCGACGCCTCCCACAAATCCATGCGCGACGACTTCGAAATCACTGTGCCGCAGGTGGACCTTGCGGTCGAGGTGGCCCGCACCTCCGGAGCTATTGGGGCTCGGATGACCGGCGGCGGCTTCGGTGGCTGCATCATCGCGCTAGTTCCGGGGAGCGAGGCCGCGCGGATAGGAAGACAGATCGCGAGCAGCTTCGCGGCCGCCGGATACGGTCCACCTGTGCACTTCACTGCCGTGCCGTCGGCCGGAGCCCAGCGCCTCCGATGAGCCGCGAACTGATCGTTGCGATCGGATTCCAAACGGACCGGCATCGATGCAACGCAGGCATCGCGTGCAAGGATTCAGACTGTCATCAGGACCTATACGCCGCTACTCGAGCGGCGAACGTGCGAATCAGCCCCAGGCTCACATCGACCTGGGTTGGAAGGGAGCATCACCATGAATGTCCGGATCAAGCTAGGTGTGGCCGCGGCCTCAGTTGCCGCTCTGGCTTTGAGCGCATGTGGCTCAAGCTCACTGAGCGGGGAGCCGGGCGGCGGGGCCGCGCCATCGGTTGCGGTCACCCAGAACGTTGATCTTTCAGCCAAGCTGCCCGAGAGCATCAAGACTGCGGGCGTGATCAAGATCGGCACCGACCCGACCTACGCACCCAACGAGTTCCTGGCTGCCGACGGTAAGACAGTCCAAGGCTTCGATGTTGATCTCTTCAACGCGGTCGCCGCCAAATTCGGCGTCAAGACCGAGTGGGAGCCGTCGAAATTCGGCAGCATCATCACCGGTGTCAACGGCAAGAAGTACGACATGGGCATCTCATCGTTCACCATCAACTCGGAGCGCTTGCAGGAGGTCGACATGGTGAGCTACTTCAACGCCGGCACCCAGTGGGGAACCCAGCCAGGCAACCCCAAAGGCGTCGACCCTGAGAATGCCTGCGGCAAGAACATCGCCGTACAGACCGGAACCGTGCAGGAGACCGATGATCTTCCGGTGCGTCAAAAGGCCTGCGGGAGCAACAAGATCAACATCTTGTCCTACGAAAGCCAGGCCCAGGCGACAAGTGCGGTGGTAACTGGTAAGGCTGATGCCATGCTGGCCGACTCGCCCGTTGTGGCGTACGCGATCAAGCAATCCGCCGGAAAGCTGGAGGCGTTGGGTGACATCTACGACGCAGCCCCATACGGCTATGTGCTACCCAAGGGCGAGACCGAGTTCGCTGAGGCAATCGTTGAGGCGCTGAAGCAGCTCGAGAGCGACGGCACCTACAAGGCCACGCTTGAGAAGTGGGGCGTCGAGCAGGGCGCTATCTCCGACTTCGCCGTAAACCCGACGTCATGACAACCACAACACAAGCCCGGCCAGCGGTCAGCGATGACCGCCCCGGGCTGATCAAGGCCACGCCGGTACGCCACCCGGGTCGCTGGGTCGCTATCGCGGTGATCGCCGTGCTGGCCCTCATGTTCCTCAACATGTTGATCTTCAACCCGGCGTTCAACTGGCCATTTGTCCTCGAGGCGATGATCCAAAGCCCGGTGATCGAGGGCTTCTGGAAGGGCACCATCCTCGTCACGATTCTGGCAATGGTCTTCGGCGTCACTCTCGGCGTGATCTTGGCGGTCATGCGGCTGTCGGACAACCCCATTCTCAAGGGTGTTTCGTGGTTGTACACCTGGTTCTTCCGCGCCATCCCTCGGTATGTGCTACTCGTCATCATGGGCCAGCTCGGACTCCTCTTCGCAGAAGGTATCTCTCTCGGTGTACCTTTCGACTGGCTGATCATCGACTGGCTCGGTCTCAGCGGCGACTGGCGGATCGGACCTTTCGATGCCAATGCGATCTTCGTAGGTCTGGCTGGTGGTGTGATCGGTCTCGCCGCGTCAGAAGCTGCCTATATGGCCGAAATTGCGCGGGCCGGGATTCTCAGCGTCGACAGGGGCCAGATGGAGGCTGCGCAGGCGCTGGGGATGAGCCGGGGCAAGGCCATGCGCCGGATCGTGCTGCCCCAGGCAATGCGAGTGATCGTTCCACCGACCGGCAATGAGACCATCGCCATGCTGAAGGACACTTCGTTGCTCATCGGCATCCCGGTTGGCACTGAGCTCTTCTTCCAGCTTCAAGCCATCGGCAACCGGACCTTCCAGATCTTCCCGATCTTGGTTGCGGCCACCATCTACTACCTGATTGCCTCCAGCGTTCTGATGGTCGGCCAGGCCTATCTGGAGCGGCGCTTCGGTCGCGGGTTCGGCACTGCGGTGAGCCCGGATGCGGACAAGGCGGCCAAGGGCCTGGCGATTGGAGCAGCCAAGTGACAGCCACAGTGATGGAGACCAACCAGCTGGTGCGCGCCGTCAATGTCACCAAGGCATTTGGCAGCCACGAGGTGCTGAAGGGGATTGACCTCAATGTCGACGCCAAACAGGTTGTCTGCTTGCTGGGACCCAGCGGGTCGGGCAAGACCACCTTCCTGCGTTTGATCAACCAAATGGAGACCCTGACCGGTGGCCGGATCTGGGTTGGCGGCGAACTCGTCGGCATCGAGGACCGCAACGGCAAGCTGCATGTGCGCAAAGACAAGGACATTGCGCGGCAGCGGTCGCGAATCGGCATGGTCTTCCAGCGCTTTAACCTCTTCCCGCACATGACCGCCGTCCAGAACGTCATGGAAGCGCCGGTCAAGGTCAAACGTCTGTCCAAGGCTGACGTTAAAAGGGAGGCGCTCGAGCTACTCGACATGGTGGGGTTGGCCGATCGGGCCAACTTCTATCCGTCGCAGCTTTCCGGTGGGCAGCAGCAGCGGGTGGCGATCGCGCGGGCGCTGGCCATGAAGCCGGAACTGCTGCTGTTCGATGAACCCACATCGGCACTCGACCCGGAGTTGGTGGGCGAAGTCCTCGGAGTCATGCGCAATCTGGCGCAGGAAGGCACCACCATGATCGTGGTCACGCATGAGATGGGTTTCGCGCGCGAGGTCGCCGACCGAGTGGTCTTCATGGATCAAGGTGTGGTCGTCGAGGAGGGCCCACCCAACGAGGTACTGCTGAATCCCAAGGAGGAGCGCACCAGGTCATTCCTTCGTCGGGTCAAGCAGCAGGCCGAGGCTGAGGCTGCACACGATGAGGAATTGATCCACACGCTGGAGGTGATCGCCGACTAGCTCGGTTGATGTTGCTAGCCGCGCGCAGCGGGTCCAGTGAAAACGGCGGTTGAGCGCGGGTGCAGCACGCCGACCAGGACGGCAATCGCCAACACGGCAAGGGCGATCGATACCCACGTAGTCGCGCCACCCCGGAAGCTCCAAGCGATCGGCAACAAGATCAACTGCGTAGCGACCGCCGGTGCCCGGCTCCACCTCCTGCCCAAGAACACCCCTCGGGCCACCACGAATAGCAGCAAGGCGAAACAGGCCATCAGGACCGCCACGCCAACCCCCAAAACGGCCCGTGACATGCGGATTTGCCCGATCTCGGTCACCGCGTACACCACGGCGATAAGCGCCTCAATCGCCACCAGGATCGCTGCCACAACGAGGGTGAGCGGGCGACGGCCGAAGGGTGTTGCGCCTGCCTCGGTCATCAGCGCTGTTTTGAGCCGAAAGGAGGGGGTACAACCGGTTGAAAGGACTGCAGAAACCGTAACAGGACCGAAATGTGAGCCACCGAACGCTCGAAAGTCTTGTATTGCCTCTCAATACTTGAAAGTCTTGGGGGCGCGAGTCAACCGTCAGTGTAGAGGACTCGTGGCTTCCCCGTCCTGCGGGGTCCTACGCCAAGGGCCCATAGCGAATAGTTAGGAGTGTTACGCCATGGATTGGCGCCACAAGGCCGCCTGTCTGGATGAGGACCCGGAGCTGTTCTTCCCGATCGGGAATACCGGCCCTGCCCTGCTCCAGATAGAAGAGGCCAAGCAGGTCTGTCGGCGATGCGACGTCAGGGACGCATGCCTGCAGTGGGCGCTGGAAGCTGGTC
>JBKPBV010000174.1:0-11797 GCA_046727055.1 Actinomycetota bacterium
TCGACGTCTCTCGCTGCACCTTCCAGCTCGACCGGTTCGCAATCAAGAGCACGAGGCCGCCCACCACGCATGATCAATCCTCGGTTGCTGAGGGACCGGCCGAGGCCCGTGGTACAACCATGACCGGGAGTCGTGAGCGTCGGACCAGGCGTGCCGAGACGCCACCGAGCAGCACCCGGCGGATCGGACCGTAGCCACGGGACCCACAGACGAGCATGTCCACCTCGTCGGGCCCCAGTTCTGCCAGTCGCTCAACCACATCACCCTCGACAACGACCGCCTCCGGCTCGAGTTGCGGCGGCACCCCGGCGGCCGCGTAGTCCAGCGCCTGAGTGTACGAAGCGCGGGCAGCGTCGTAGAACACCTGCTCGTCCCGGCGGCCCGCGATGTAGGAGTAGTGCTCCGTCGAACGGGCCATAACGCTGTACAACACCAGTCGAGCTGGGATCCGGCTGGCCGCGCGGACCGCGGCACGGAGCGCCTCGTGGCCGTCCTTCGTGTCGATGAACGCCACGCCGATCTTGGAGATCTCACCGCCATCGGGTGCCTGCCACGCCTGGGAGACCACGCAGACCGGCACGGTTGCCCCGTACAGCAACCGGTTGGCGACGCTGCCCAGCCGGCCGCCGCCAGCTTCGTCCGTACGGCTGCCGCCGACCAGGACCGCCGCGGCTTCGACGTCTTCGGCAAGGTCGGCGAGACCACGGGCCGCCGACGTCGACGCGACAAGGCGGTAGACAGCCGCGTCACCGGCGACGGCCCGCGCCTTGTCCAGCGTCTCCTGGCCGAGCTTGCGTACGTACGCCGCCCACTCGGCGTCGACGCGACCCGCTCCGAGTGGGTGCTCCTCAGGGTAGACAGTGGCCACGACAGGCACGTCGCCGGTGGACCGGCACCATGTCAACCCGAAGGCGACAGCGTCCTCGGCGGCATCCGACCCGTCGTACCCGATGACGACGCGCCAGGCCATGTCACGCGCTCCCGCCGGATCCCACCTCTGGCACCTTCGCCTCCGGTTCCTCGTCGGGAAGGTCCGGTACGTCAGGGTAGTGGTGCCGCAGCCTGGAGTGCGAGTACCCGTAGGCGAGATAGATCACGAGCCCGACCACGAGCCATCCGACGAACCTGATGTAGGTGGCCAATGGCAGCCCGGTGATCAGGTAGAGGCACAGCACGATCCCGATCGGGCACCAGATGTAGGGGATCGGCACCTTGAAGGGCCGGTCCATGTCCGGTCGCGTCCTCCGCAGCACCATCACGCCAACGTTGACCAGGATGAATGCGAACAGCGTGCCGATGTTCACCATCTCCACGATCGCGCCCAACGGCAATACCGCGGCGACGATAGCGGCGAAAATGCCGAACCCGAGGGTCAGCTTGGACGGCGTCCCGGTACGCGCATTGACGGTTGCCCAGGACTCCGGCACCAGGCCGTCGCGGGCCATCGCGAAGAAGATCCGGGTCTGGCCGTAGAGGATCACGAGCAGCACGCTGGTGATGGCCACCAGCGCTCCGAACGCGGTCAGCGCCGCCGCCCAAGAAAGGCCGGCACCCTGTTCGAGGGCCTCCGACAGCGGCGCGTCGCTCTCGGCTAGCTGGGCTGCGGGCAAAGCGCCGACGGCCGCAACCGACACCAGCACATAGATGATGGTGCAGACCGCCAGCGAGCCGATGATCGCGATCGGCAGGTCACGCTTGGGGTTCTTGGCCTCCTCGCTTCCAGTGGCCACGGCGTCGAAGCCGATGTAGGCGAAGAAGATCAGGGCCGCTGCAGTGAGCACCCCGCCAGCGCCCTGCGGCGCGAACGGCTGCAGGTTGTCTGCGTTGAACGCGGTGAACGCAAGGCCGATGAACATGGCCAGCACGGCGAGCTTGATGAACACCATGACGGTGTTCAGGTTGGCGGTCTCCTTGACTCCGCGCATCAGCAACAGCGTGATGAGCAACACGATCACGACCGCAGGAATGTTGATGCCTCCCTCGTCAAGGGAGGTCGTGAACCTCTCCGGCAGCGCGACGCCGAACGCGGTCTCGAGGAAGGCGTTGAAGTTGGCGCCCCAACCGACGGCGATCGCCGCCACGGACACGCCGTACTCGAGGATCAGGTCCCACCCGATGACCCACGCCACAACCTCGCCGAGCGTGGCATAGGCGTAGGTGTACGCGCTGCCCGACACTGGGATCGATGACGCCAGCTCCGCGTACGACAGCGCGGAGAAGAGGCAGACGACTGCCGCCAGCGCGAAGGACAAGATCACGGCCGGGCCGGCCTCCGCGAGCCCCTCGCCCACGACGACGAAGATGCCCGTGCCGACGATGGCGCCGATCCCGAGTGCTGTAAGGGAAAGCGGTCCCACCGCCCGCTTGAGCTCGTGACCGCTCTCGTGGGTCTCCTCGACCAGGGACGCGACGGGGCGGATGTGAAACAGGTGTGCCTTGGTGTACCGGACCATCACGTCCTCCACTGCTTGGCTCTTTTGTGCATGCTAAACCGGTGCCGATGGGGGTGGGAAGAGGATGCAGCTCAAACCATCACGCCAGAGACTGTCTGTGGCTGGTGCGAGGCTGACTCGCATGTCAACTCAGTACTACACGGCAAGCAGCATCGACGGGTTCATCGCTGACCCGCACAACTCCCTGGACTGGCTCTTCCAGTTCAACGAGCCGAGCGGCATGGAGGATCAATATCCGAAGTTCATCGCGGAGGTCGGGGCCGCGGCGATGGGCTCGACGACGTATGAGTGGATTGCGGACTACAGCGGTTTCCTCACCGATGCGAGCAAATGGGAGTACGACCTCCCGGTGTGGGTGTTCAGCAGTCGCGCTCTGCCGCGCCCCGATGGGCTGGACATTCGCTTCGTCTCAGGTGATGTCGCGCCTGTTCACGAGGAGATGGTGCGAGCCGCCGAGGGCCGGAACGTCTGGCTGGTGGGCGGCGGCGATCTGGTCGGGCAGTTCCATGATCAGGGCCTGCTGGATGAGGTGATCATCAGCTTCGCATCAGTATTTCTTGGTGCTGGCGCGCCTTTGCTGCCGCGAAAGATCGTGACGCCGCCGCTGCAGCTCCTGGAAGCCACTGCGTACGGGGCGGATTTCGCGATGTTGCGGTATGCCGTCCGCAAGACCTAGCGAAACCTGAGCAGGCGCAAGCTGTTGGTCACCACAAACAGAGAGCTCAGGGCCATCGCCGCAGCGGCGATCATTGGGTTGAGGAAGCCGGCTGCTGCCAGCGGCAAGGCCACGATGTTGTAGGCGAATGCCCACGAGAGGTTGCCATAGATCGTTCGCAGCGTGGCCTGGGAAAGCCGGATCGCGTCCGCAGCCGCCCGCAAGTCTCCACTGATCAGCGTCAGATCGCTGGCATGTATCGCTGCATCTGTCCCGGTGCCGAGCGCGATACCAAGATCAGATTGAGCCAGCGCCGCCGCGTCGTTCACCCCGTCACCGACCATGGCCACGCGATGCCCAGCCTCTTGCAGCCGGACCACCTCGGTGACCTTCTGTTGCGGCAACACGTTGGCGATCACATCGTCGATGCCAACCTCAGCCGCTACCGCCCGAGCTGCGGCTTCATGATCACCGGTTAACAAAATCGGGTGTAGATCCAGCCACCGCAGATCGTGTACGGCCTCGGTGGACGTTGGCTTGACCACATCAGCGACCGCAATCACGCCCCGGGCTTGGCCACTCCACCCGACCATGACGGCGGTACGACCCTGCGCTTGCTCCGCCGTGTACGCCTCCTGCAGCTCTCGCCGAACCTGCAGCCCTTCCTCCTGGAGCAGCTCCAGCTGTCCCACAACCACCGACTTGTCAGCGTCTGTGGTCGCTCCGGCACCCACCGACGCTGACAACTCGGCGAGTACGCCGAGGCCGGGACTGTTGTGGAGTTTGGTGACCGGACTCAGCGGGCCGTGGGCTCGCGCGTGCTCGGTGATCGCCTTGGCAATAGGATGCTCCGAGCCAGACTCGGCCGCACCTGCCGCCATGATCACCTCGTCGACGGTAGTGTCTCCGCCGGCGGCCACGGCGACGACGGCCATCCGGCCCTCGGTGATCGTTCCCGTCTTGTCCAGCACGACAGTGTCGATATGTCGGGCGGACTCCAGCACCTCAGGGCCGCTGATCACGATGCCCAGCTGCGCGCCCCGCCCGGTGCCAACCAGCAACGCTGTTGGGGTTGCCAGCCCGAGCGCACACGGACAGGCGATGATCAACACCGCCACAGCGGAGGTGAAGGCAAACGAGGCGCCTACGCCCTGCCCGAGCCAGAAGCCGAGGGTCGCGACCGCAAGCGCGATCACGATCGGTACGAACACCGCCGACACCCGGTCCGCCAGCCGCTGCACCGACGCCTTGCCACTTTGCGCAGCCTCGACCATCCGCACTACTTGTGCCAGTTGGGTGTCGGCGCCAACTCGGGTCGCCTCGACCACCAGGACGCCGTGGGTGTTGACGGTGGCGCCGACCACGGCGTCGCCCGGGCCCACCTCAACCGGCACGGACTCCCCTGTCACCGTTGAGGTATCGAGCGCGCTGTGTCCGGAAATGATCACCCCATCCGTCGCCACGCGTTCGCCGGGTCGCACTACGAATCGGTCACCCACGTGCAACTGGGAGATATCGACGACGGTCTCCCCGCCCGGGGTGAGCAGCGCCACCTCCGACGGTGCCAACTCGAGCAACGCCCGCAGCGCGTCGCCAGAGCGGCGCTTGGCTCGCGCCTCCAGGTAACGTCCGAGCAAGATGAAGGTGGTAATGCCGGCCGTCGCCTCCAGATAGAGATTGGCCGTGGGGGCATGCCTGACCAGCCGAAACTCAAACGGATGGGTGAACCCGATCTCGCCTGCCGCCCCGAAAAGCAGTGCGTACGCCGACCAGCCGAAGGCCGCCAGGGTGCCTATCGAGATCAACGTGTCCATGGTCGCGTTGCCATGCTGCAGGTTGAGCAGGGTGGCGCGGTGAAACGGCCAGGCACCCCATGTAACGATCACGCCGGTCAAGGCGAACGAGACCCATTGCCACCAGGGAAACTGCCACGCCGGAACCATGGCGATCATGATCACCGGAAGGCTCAGCGCCGCGGTGATGATCAGCCGACGACGTAGTTGCCGCAATTCCAGGTCGGGATCGCGCGGGCTATCGGCTGGCAGCGTCGCTCGGTAACCGGTCTTCTCGATGACATCGATCACGGCCTGGGGCGTGGTGCCGCTGCCAGCATGTACAGTCGCCTTCTCCGTCGCGTAGTTGACGGTCGCGTTGACGCCCTCGAGCCGGTTGAGCTTCTTCTCGATCCGGGCCGCGCAGGAGGCGCAAGTCATGCCCTGGACGTCAAGCTCGATCGTCTGGACCGGGACTAGCTGAGTCATCGGGTCACCTCCACAGTGAATTCGACCAGGTTCGGCTCACCGGCTCGGTAGAACTCAACGAACACTCGGTAGCTGCCTTCGTCTGGCACGCTGCCTGCGAAGTCCAGCCGCGGCCCGCGGCCCTGGGAAGTGGAATGCAGGTGCAGATAACCAAGATCGGCCGGGCGGATCACGACGGCGTGGCCCAACGCGCCGTGCGCTGGCTGCAGATCGGTTACCGGCTGCCCATTATCGGTCACAGTGACGGCGGTGCTGCTGTCGGCGCGGGTGGTCAGGCCCGCGTCGAGCGTTACCGTGAGGCCCCTGGCCTCGACATGATTGGCCGCCGGTGGCAGCGGCTCAGGCCGATATTCACCGCTCACCATGAAGTCGCTGGACAAGGTGATCTCGCGGTCCAGCGCCTGAGACCTGAAGTAGATGATCACGTGCCACGGACCTGGAGTCAGGTCGAGTAACCCCCACCATGACGTCCCCTCGCCCTGCTGAGCTATGAGGTGCTGGTACCCGGTGAGGTCACGACGGAATACGACCAGGTGCAGGGGCTCGCCGGAGTCCTCTCCAAGCCATGAAAGCATCTGGCCGCCAGGCGCAGTCACCGCGAACTCGACTGGGACATCTTTGCCTGGCTGCTGCGTAGGCTGCACCACACTTACCGCGTAGCCCTCGACAGTGCTCGCTGGCAGGCCCATCTCAGAGTTGTGCGTCGGCACGGGCGCCAGCAACGCCTGCGACTGGACGCCCGCCACGTATGAGACGCCAAAGACAGCCGCGAGCGCGGCCAGGAAGGCGACAAGCTTGGCAGGCGGGTTCACGATCAGAGAGTGATCGTCAAGCCGGGGGTACGCGTCCCAGGTTGTGCAACGCGGTAGCCGGCTTCGTCCACCGCGGCCGCAATGCTCTCGAACGCGATCTCGTTGTCGCTGATCACGATCAATTGGCCGCTGTCAAGATCAACTTTGACATCGGTGACTCCACTGACCGCAGAGACCTCTTCGGTGACCGAACTCACACAGTGGTGACAGTGCATCCCCGAGACGAGGTACTCGCTGGTGATGGACATTGGTGTTTCCTTTGCTAGATAACAGAAGGTGACGATTACGAGCGAACCAGACGCGCAATTGCGTTGGAGGCTTCCTCGATCTTCATGTCCGCCTCGGCGCCTCCTTCAGCCGCAGCACGAACTACGCAGTGGCTGAGGTGTTCACCGAGCAAGCCGAGGGCCACCGACTGGAGCGCGCGGGTCATTGCGGACACCTGCGTCAGGATATCGATGCAATACTGCTCCTCTTCGATCATCTTCTGCAGGCCGCGGGCCTGGCCCTCTATTCGTCGCAATCGTTTAAGGTAGTCATCCTTGTTGGCGATGTAGCCGTGGTGGCCGTCGTGATCGGGCATGTCGTGATCAGGCATTGGGGCCATTCCTTGATCTCTCGGAGTACCCCCTAAGGGTATATCGCCGGCTGCGAGCGTCGGTAATCGCGCGCCCGGCGTGCTGAGGAGGAGGGAGCAGAGGCGCCTTTCCTCTGCGAGCGACGACGAAGTAGGCGGATCCAAAGCGCGCGATGCGCGAGCAGCCGCTGGACGCGCGTCAAGTCGATCATCGAGGACCATGTGATGATGTGCTGTCAAAGCGGTCTTATGAGCCGCCAGGGGGTTTTCAACAGCTTGCGGATGAACCTGTGGGTAATACGTTCCGGCCGGGAAAATCCCTGCCGCGTGAAGGCCCGCCATCCGAGTTGTGAGATAGCCCCAGAAGAACTTTCATCCACCCTTTCCAGGGCAGCATTTCCGCTAGTCAGAGGCCAGTTATCTGCCTTAGGCCGCTGGTAGTCCCCAGGCCGATACCCAGGGTCTACACAAGCTCCCTGCGTGTCTCCCACAGCGCAGAATTTGTTGTCCACAGGGCCTGTGGACAACTGGCTATCCAGGCCGGCAGAGGCGGCGTACGGTTTCCCGCGTTGACCTGTCTCGGCATCCACGAGCGTACGTGTCAGTGCATGTCACTAGTGTTCCGAACACGTATTCGATTGGCGCTGAGGCGGGTGTCCGAGGGGCTCGGGGGCCGTCCAGCGGATCTGTAAGGAGTAAGGGTGAGTGTTGCCGAGGTGATGCCGCCCTACAGCGGCGAGGCTCCTCGCCCGTCCGACCGTACGCCGCCGCAGGACATGGAGGCCGAGCAGTGCGTACTGGGCGCCATGCTGATGAGCAAAGACGCCATCGCCGACGTCGTCGAGGTGCTGCGGGGCGCTGACTTCTACCGTCCGGCGCATGAGCAGGTCTACCACGCCGTTACCGACCTTTACGGCCGGGGCGAGCCAGCCGACGCCATCACCGTCTCCGACGAGCTGGGCAAGCGCGGCGAGCTGCTGCGAATCGGCGGCGCACCGTACCTGCACACGCTGCTGGCGAGCGTCCCGGTTGCCGCGAACGCCGGCTACTACGCACAAATCGTGCACGAGAAGGCGATCCTGCGCCGGCTCGTCGAGGCCTCGGTCCGTATTGGACAGATGTCGTACGCGGCCGAGGGCGACGTCGATGACATCGTCGACCGCGCCCAGGCCGAGGTGTACTCGGTCACCGAGCGGCGGATGTCTGAGGACTACAAACCTCTGTCGGAGCTGATGCAACCCACTCTTGACGAGATGGAGGCCATCGAGTCTCGCGGGGCTGGATTATCGGGTGTGCCGACCGGCTTCGCCGATCTCGACGAGCTGACCAATGGCCTGCATCCTGGGCAGATGGTCATCGTGGCCGCGAGACCGGCAGTGGGGAAGTCGACGCTCGCTCTGGATATTGCGCGATCCGCATCAATCAAGAACGGGCTCACCTCGGTGATCTTCAGCCTGGAGATGAGCCAGATCGAGATCACCATGCGCCTGCTTTCCGCGGAAGCGAGCATCCCGCTGTCGCACATTCGCGGCGGTCGGATGAGTGATCAGGATTGGAATCGGGTGTCGGCGAAGATGGGGCAGGTCTCGGAGGCTCCCCTGTTCATCGATGATTCGCCCAACTTGACCATGATGGAGATTCGAGCGAAGGCGCGCCGGCTCAAGCAGCGTCACGACCTCAAGCTGGTGATCATCGACTACATCCAGCTGATGAGCTCGGGCAAGAAGGTGGAGTCCCGGCAACTCGAAGTCTCCGAATTCTCCCGGCAGCTCAAGCTGCTTGCGAAAGAGCTCGACGTGCCAGTGGTTGCCCTCTCCCAACTCAATCGCGGCCCGGAGCAACGTACGGACAAGCGGCCGATGCTTTCTGATCTTCGCGAAAGTGGCAGCCTGGAGCAGGATGCCGATGTGGTGATCTTGCTCAACAGACCTGATCTTCATGACAAGGACTCTGATCGTGCTGGCGAGGCTGACTTCGACGTGGCCAAACATCGCAACGGCCCAACCAAGATGATCACCGTCGCCTTCCAGGGTCACTATTCACGCTTCACCGATATGCAGTTCTAGGAGAAGACCACCCATGCCATACCTGACCTCTGCCGACGGCACCTCGATCGCCTATCAGCGCGCCGGCCGTGGATCGGCTGTGATCCTGATCGGCGGTGGCCTCGACGACGGCTCAGAAAACGCGCCGCTGGCACGAGAACTGGCCAAACATTTCACCGTGTACAACTTCGCTCGCAGAGGCCGGGGCGACAGCGGAGACACCCCGCCCTACGCGGTGGAGCGAGAGATCGATGACATCGCAGCGATCATCGCCGAGGCCCGCGGATGGGCCCACCTATTCGGCGTCTCGTCAGGTGGCATGTTCGCCCTCGAGGCGGCAGCGGCCGGGTTACCGGTCGGCAGGCTGGCGGTGTATGAGTTGCCTTACGACACTGCAGACGGTGCAGTCCAACGGGCCCGGGAGTACCGTGAGCAGCTCGGTGCGGCACTCGCCGAAGATCGACACGCCGACGCCGTCTCCCTCTTCATGCGGCTGGCCGGCTCATCGGAGCGCGACATCGCAGGCGCCATGAACTCGCCGTATTGGCCCGGCCTGGAGGATCTCGCCAACACGCTGGCCTACGACGCGGCCCTCTACGGCCCACCACCGACAACTCGCTTGGCGACGATCACGCAGCCCACCCTGGTGGCCACCGGTGGCAGCAACGACTACTTCGAGCAAGCAGCGGACGCGGTCGCAGCGAGCCTTGCGCATGCGGAGCGCCAAGTCGTCGCAGGACAGGGACACGTTGTCGATCCGAAGGTCATGGCTACTGTGCTCACCCGATTCTTCAGTACCTGATCAGCTCAGGAGTTCCATGACGCATGAGGTGTCTTGGCCGGCGGCCAACGTGCGACGTTTGCAGCGGCATTCGCTGCTCACGCCCGCACCTCCCCCGACAGATCCCGCTCAGATCGCCGCGACCACCTGTGGCGCGCACGCCCAGGTTTTGTCTGCGGCCGAGTTGTCGATCGCGCTGCGCATTCAGGGAGCCACTCGTTCCACTATCCAGCGTGCGTTGTGGGATGACCACAGACTGATCAAGACCTACGGTCCGCGCGGCACGGTGCATCTGCTTGCAGCCGATGATCTTCCAGTATGGGCAGCCGCACTGTCCGCTATCCCGGCCCACTCCCCCTTTCCCGACGGCGTACGCCTGACACCGGAGCAGGCGGAAGACATCGTCGATGCAATCGGTCGCGCGCTCGAGGACGCCGAACTCACGATCGATGAGCTGGACCAAGCGATCATCGACCAGGTCGGAGCGTGGGCCGGCGATCGTGTCATGGCCGCATTCCAGGACATGTGGCCGCGATGGCGGCAAGCTGTTGCCACGGCGGCCCACCGCGGCGTGTTGTGCTTCGGCCCGAACAAAGGCCGCCGCGTGACGTACACGAATCCGCGCCGCTGGCTTCCTGGATTCAAGCCGGTCTCCGAAGACAAGGGCATGTCCACGATGATCACCCGCTACTTGTACGCGTATGGGCCGGCGACGCCACAGCACTTCGCGCAGTGGATCGGCGCTCCGCCGACGTGGGCGGCTGACCAGTTCGAGCGCCACAGCGGGAAGCTGACCAAGATCAACTTCGACAGCACGCCCGCTTGGGTGCCGCGTGGGGATACGGCGATGCCTCACGAAGAGGGTGCCAAAGGGAGTGTTTTGCTCTTGCCGTACTTCGACGCGTACGCGGTCGGGAGCCATCCGCGGGCCCGGCTCTTCCCTGGCAAAGCAGCCACCCGCGCGCTCGCGCCCTCAGGCCAGGCCGGCAACTATCCGGTGCTGCTCATCGACGGCGTGGTCACGGGCGTCTGGCACCAACGTCGCTCCGGCCGCAAGATCGAGGTGACGGTCGAGCCGCTTGTCCAGCTCACTGCTGCTCAGCGCCGAGCTCTGGAAAACCAGGTCGCGCGAATCGGCGAGATTCTCGGGGGCATGCCGAGGCTCATTGTCGGCACGGTCGCCGCCGGTAGTCATGCCTGACTGCAGTAAGTGCAGTTGTGAGTGAGAGGCTCACGGCATGATGGCTGAGGCACTGGCCTTCCTGGGCGTGTGCGCATTGGTGATCTGTACGCCCGGACCCGACACCGCGCTCACAATCCGCAACTCCATCGCCGGCGGACGCCGGGGCGGCGTCTTCACCGCTGCAGGTGTCGCGGCCGGGCAACTGGTGTGGACCATCGCAGCGAGCGTAGGCATCGCCGGCCTGTTGCAGGCATATCAGCCGGCGTTTGTTGCGCTCAAGATCGTCGGGGCAGCGTACCTAACGTTCCTCGGTGTTCAGTCGATCTTGGCTGCGGTACGCGGACGCCGTACCAGCGAAGTGCGCCCAACGCGACCGCCTGAGCTCGGACCGTGGAGCGCTATGCGACAGGGATTCATCAGCAACTTGGCCAATCCCAAGATGGCGGCCTTCTTCCTCAGCCTGCTTCCCCAGTTCGTGCAAGCGCCTGCTGGCGGTTTCGCGGCGCTTGTGCCATTGGGTGCGATGTTCTGTCTCATGACGTTCGGCTGGCTCTCGGTATACGCCGTTGTCCTGGACCGGCTTGGGCCGTTCCTGCAGCGTTCACGGGTCCGTCGCGCGCTCGACGCCGTAACCGGGACAGTTCTGGTAGCCCTCGGCATCCGCCTTGCGACGCAGACGCGCTGACTGGCTCAACCCATAGCACTGCTGGGATTGCAGTAGCTGGTGTGGTGATGGCGGCGCGCAGCGATGTGCGCCGTAGGCTCGGACAACGTCGAGGTCCTTCGGAACGGGTTGCTTGGTCGCTCCTGATCCTGAGGGCCTCGACGCCTCTCACCCCGCAGCCACGCTCACACCGGCGCGCCGCTCACCCCCACCGCAACTTGGAAGAGCCGGATATGCACACCTCGGTCTCGTCCAAATCCGAAAGCTAGGGTGGCACCGAGGGCTGGGCCGGCGGAGTTGCTGTGGCTGATCGCAACCCTTTGGCCTACGCGTACCGTGTCACGCCCGAGGTGGTGCGTTCGGCGC
>JBKPBV010000175.1:0-11936 GCA_046727055.1 Actinomycetota bacterium
AGTTCAACCTTTACCAGCGCACCTGGAATACGCGCGGTGCTCCGGACCGAGTCGGTCGGAACGACGGGCGTGCCAAGATCGATAGATTCTCCATCGACCACGACAACACCCGGCTCGTCGCCAAGCTCATCGCCGACCTGCACCGCGAGCCGCGAGAGTTCACCTTCCTTCACCTCTCGCTGCCCGATCGGATTGGTCACGCCAAAGGGTTCATGGGCGATGAATACCTCGCCGCTGTGAAGGACGCCGATCGGCTCCTCGGCCGCCTTCTCAACACCGTGGCCGACCGCCCGGCGATGCGTCGCCACACCCTTGTCATTCTTACCGCCGACCATGGCGGACGGGGCGGAACGCACCATCAAGCAGACAAGCTGCAGAACTTCCGAATCCCTTTCATGGCGTGGGGCGCCGGCGTCCCCGCTGGGCGGAACCTTTACGGCCTCAACCCCAGCTTTCGCGGTCCTGGCACGAGCCGCACCAGCTATCACGGCGCGCAGCCCATCCGCAATGGTGACCTCGCCAACGTGGCTACGGATGCACTCGACCTGCCACGCATCCCCGGCTCGGAGTTCGATAACCCGCACACCCTCGACCTCTTCCGCTAACCGCCCGCCTGGTCGCCGGCCTCACTGAGTCTGGTGAGTTGATCACTCCGGACCGCGTAGACATCGCCGGAACGATCATCGGCTGGAAAGGCGCGCAAGATCTTGATCATCGCGTTCGGCTCCAGCCAGTTCGGGCCTGCCCAGCGGTGAGTCTCGACCCGCGAGTGGCGATAGCGGTAGTCACCCAGAGCACTGGTTCGCTCGACACAGGCGATCGCGCGGCCGACTGCGACGGGGATGTATTCGAAAGACAATGCGGGTATCGGCTGGCTCAGACCACTCAGCACCTCCTGTTCGAAGCCCTCAACATCGATCTTGCAGAATTGCGGTTCGCCATGGTGTGTGATGAGTTCGTCAAGCGTGACTATTGGGACGCTGATCATGGTGTCCCAGCGGATCCTTTGGAAGCGTCGATCAGCTCGTACGTCGGTCATCCAGGAGTCGGCGAAGGTAGAGACGGTCGGCGTACGGGTGCTCAGGTATAAATTCCCCTGACCAGGCGCTGCTGCGACTCCGCAACCCTGGATACTGACATCCGGATCTCGGCCGTACAGCACCCGCAACACGGCAACGAAATCTGGCTGCGGCTCTACCGCGACCACGTGAGCGCCGATTCGACGGAAGACGCGCACCCTGTTGCCCACGTGCGCGCCGATATCGAAGCCCAGATCACCCGCCCGCAGAAACTGCCGGTAGAACGCCTCGATACGTCGGCGGCGCCATACCGGGCCATAGTAAGTAATGAGGGAGCGAGCGACACCGGTGGCACGGCTGATCAAGTGTCCCTGCGGCATTTTGGCGCCTAGGACTCGAAGACCGGGGGGATTGCTCCAGTTATCGACGTGCCGCCCGTAGTCCCTTTGGCGATCCAGCGGACTTTCTGACTCGTCCCAACCTGCCACTGTCGCGCATCCTTGAACACCTTCACCAGCCCATCAAACACGATGGGATGCGGGCAGACGAGACAGCCGAGTGGACCGCAGAGCCAGCCGGGCGACACATCAAGCGTGGATGGTCAGGCTCCCACCATCCACACCAAGGGGCCGCCCGAGTCAGTAGAAGTGGCGCGGTCCGAAGTGGCGCCGGCGGCGGCGGAACAGCCCGGTGACGAGGAATACCCAAAGGAAGATCCATACCAGCCAGGGAGCGCTGAGGATTACCGCGGCCGCCACCGCGCAGAACACAATCAGCGGCGCCAACCACAGCATGGCCGACCACGCGAGATGCATGTCAGTCCGGGGGTTCGACTTCGGCTCACCCGTGGGCTGCATCGTTCGAGGCAGATCGACGAACAGCGGTTCGAGGTCGGAGTTGAAGCGTGCCTTCAGTGCTTGATCCATGCGCTGCTCGAACTCATCGGCAGTGAGCCGACCTGCCGCGAAGTGATCACCAAGGGTCGCTATAGCCCGGTCGCGCTCGGCGTCGCCGATTCTGACCGGAACCTTCTGGGTGGGCCGAGTATCCATCGGCCCGTACGGCATCGGCCACACCCATAACACGTTCCCTGGGGTAAGACCTACCTTGCTCGGAGAATATCGAGTCATGAGCCATTGTCCGGCGTGGTGTCGTCTTGGGCAAGGATGGAATACAGCTTGCGCCGAAACTCCACCAGCGCTTCGCGGCCCTTCGCCTGCTGGTCGGGCGTTCCCGTCGCCACGATCTGCCATATAGCTGCCGCGACCTGCCCGATCAGCGGCTTCACACCACTGTCGTCCTCACCTGCCTCGCTCATGGCTGTCCAGGGGGCCGAAACTTCGTCGGCATGCTCGGTGACATAGGTACGACCCTCGTCAGTCAGGGTGTACGCGCGGCGTCCTCCTTCGGCCTCGACACGTACCAGGCCTTCGTCCTCGAGCTGTTGCAGAGTCGGGTAAATGGAGCCGGGGCTTGGCTTCCAGACACCGCCGCTACGAGTCGCAATCTCCTGAATGATCTGGTACCCGTTCATCGGCTGCTCCGCGAGGACCGCAAGAATGGCCGCTCGCACATCGCCGCGACGAGCCTTGGGACCACGCCATGGGCGTCCCGCGCCCCACCAGGGTCCAAACGGGGGACCACCGAACATTCCCCATTCACCGAATGCCTGCGGACCGCGCTGGGCCCGATGCCCGGTCATCTTGGCGAGCCATTCTTTAAGTTCTCTGACCGACTGCGGATCGCAGCGACCGGCGAAGTGAAGCCAGGGCGCTCCCATTGCGTACGCGCCACCCATGTTGATCACCTTGCTTTCGTAGACGTCTCCAACCGATACGTCAACGATATATCGCGACAGGTCGTCCAACAAGAAGCAGCGGTGCCTTTTACCAGCCGCGTTTCCACCAATCCGCAAGATGCGGCCGCTCGGTGCCTAACGTGGTGTCGTCGCCGTGACCCGGATGCACCACAGTGTTGTCGTCGAAACGGGCGAAGATCTTGTTTTCAAGATCATTCATGAGCGACGTGAAGTCCTCCGGAGTGTTTGTCTTGCCAGGACCACCAGGAAACAGACTGTCTCCGGTGAATAGATGCGTCCTGCCAGCACCCGGGTACGCGAGCGTGATCGAGCCCGGGGTATGCCCTGCCAGCCCGATCACCTCGAGCGACTCCGCACCCATGTCGATCTGATCGCCGTCCCAGACGCCGATCAAGCCCGCAACACGAGCGCCGCGGCTGATCGCGTCGAGATCGGGACGACCACAGATCAGCCGCGCCGCCTCGGTAGCAGAGGCAACCGATCCCAAGGCCTGCCAATGATCAGCATGCCGGTGGGTGGTCACAATGGCATCCAGCGGCAGATCGGAGATGATCTTCACAAGTCGATCATCGTCGTTGGCAGCGTCGATGAGTATGCTGCCGCCGCTGCGGCGCTGCAGCAGGTAGGCGTTGTTATCGGCCGGCCCGACACTGACTTTGATCACGGTGACTAGGCCGGACAGCCGTAGCACCAGCGGCGGGCCGCCCGGTTCGACGTGGTTAATGCCCAGCATCAGAATGGGGGGAGCCGCAAGCCGTCGCCACCGGTAACTGCCGAGGCATCAGTCCGGCCTAACAACCAGCCGAGAAGATTGGCACTGCTACCGCTGACTGCAACGGGATCGCCGGCGCTGCCTATCGCGGTCGTAAAGCCCGAATCCGAGATCAGCTGGAGCTGAGGAAATTCCTCGCGATCTCGCAGCCGGAACGCACACCACTCCAGTAGCCACTCCGTCGTCTGGGTGTCGATGTCGGTGATCTCGTAACCAACATCAAGATCAACGTGATGGATAGCCACCTCGAGCAGCCGGGCCAGTGGCAGTAGCCGCGCGGGCACCCGCAGCCCACGGCTCATTTCGACCACAGCGTCCCAGGCATTGGCGGCCTCAATTTCGTCGAATGCCGAGCTCAAACGTCCCGCAGACGTGTCCAAGTCGATCTGGAGGTCCAGACCGGATCGCCCGGCACCCGCCTCGATCTCACTCGCACGGTGCTCAAGGGAGGGATACATGGCCTGGCGTTCGCCGGTACGCGCCCACTGGGCCAGTCGGCAGAGCGCATCAGCATAACGTGCAATGTGGGTGGCCACATGGCCTCGAGTCCAGTCAGGGAGCCGGCTGGGAGCGCGCCACTGTTCGTCGGTGACCAAGATCGTGTCGCCTAGCAGACGCTGGGTGGCGGTTCTGACCAGTCCACGCAGCGTCTCCAGCTGCGTCGTGGGAGATGCGGCGGCGGTCATGCCCATACCGTAGTGCCCGAGATAAGACTGGGGGAGGCCCAATGCCTTCGCATTTCGGTATCTCCTGTCAGCGATGGCACATACGATGTGCTCCGTGACTGACCGTCTCGTCGTCCGGGGTGCACGCGAGCACAATCTGCAGAACATCTCCCTCGATCTGCCGCGGGATGCTCTCATCGTCTTCACCGGACTATCGGGATCGGGCAAGTCGAGTCTGGCCTTCGACACCATCTTTGCCGAGGGCCAGCGCCGCTACGTTGAGTCGCTCTCGGCGTACGCGCGCCAGTTCCTGGGT
The DNA here is from genome assembly GCA_046727055.1 of Actinomycetota bacterium. Lineage (GTDB taxonomy): Bacteria > Actinomycetota > Actinomycetes > Propionibacteriales > Propionibacteriaceae > Microlunatus. The sequence continues at coordinate 4,592 of JBKPBV010000175.1, forward strand.
CAGATGGACAAGCCGGACGTGGATTTCATCGAGGGCCTATCGCCTGCGGTCTCCATCGACCAGAAGTCCACCAGCCGCAACCCACGCTCGACGGTCGGCACCATCACCGAGGTTTACGACTATCTCCGACTGCTTTATGCGCGCGCCGGTCGGCCGCACTGCCCGATCTGCGGTGAGCCGATCAGTCGCCAGTCGCCGCAGCAAATCGTTGACCGCCTGATGGCGATGGAGGCAGGGACCCGGTTCCAGGTGCTTGCCCCGGTAGTCCGCGGCCGTAAGGGGGAGTACGTCGAGGTCCTCCGGGAGCTGGCCTCGGAGGGCTTTAGCCGGGCCCGGGTGGATGGTCAGGTCGTCCAGCTCACTGACCCGCCCATCCTTGACAAGAAGTACAAACACTCCATCGATGTCATCGTCGACCGGCTGACAGTGAAGCCAAGCGTCAAGCATCGCTTGACCGATTCGGTGGAGACTGCGCTGAAGCTGGCGCAGGGGGTCGTATCCATTGACTTCGTGGACCTCGACCCGAAGGACCCGCAGCGAGAGCGCATCTACTCCGAGAAGATGGCCTGTCCCAACAACCACGACATCGCCATTGACGAACTCGAGCCCCGGCAGTTCTCATTCAATGGGCCATGGGGTGCCTGCCCCGCGTGTTCTGGTCTGGGAACGCGCATGGAGGTCGATCCGGAGCTCGTTGTCCCCGACGACGAGAAGAGCCTCTCCGCGGGGGCAATCGCGCCGTGGGCATCGCCCCAGGTGGCGGATTACTTCAGCCGGCTGATTGACGCGCTGGCCGAGAGCGCCGGGTTCTCGACCACGGTCCCGTGGCGCCGGCTGCCGGCGGCAGCGCAGAAGATGCTGCTCGAGGGAGTGCCAGGTCTGGTCCATGTGCGCTACCGGAACCGGTACGGTCGCGAGCGCAGCTACAACGCGAAGTACGAGGGTGTCATCTCTTACATTGAGCGGCGGCACGCTGAGGCGGAGAGTGACACCTCGCGTGAGCGGTTCGCAGGTTATATGCGGGAGGTGGCGTGTCGGGTCTGTAAGGGCGCTCGGCTGAAGCCCACCTCGCTCGCCGGGACCAGCGGCGGGAAGAACATTGCAGAGCTGTCGGCGATGTCAATCGATGCGGCTGCGGTGTTTCTCGGCCAGCTCGAGCTCAGCGAGCGCGAGCGGCAGATCGCCGAACGAGTGCTCAAAGAGATCAACGAGCGCCTCAGGTTCCTGCTCGACGTAGGCCTGGACTATCTCTCGTTGAGCCGTCCGACGGGCAGTCTCTCCGGCGGGGAAGCACAGCGGATCCGGCTGGCCACCCAGATCGGGTCTGGATTGGTCGGTGTCCTCTATGTCCTGGACGAACCCAGCATCGGGCTTCATCAGCGGGATAACCGACGGCTGATCGAGACCCTGCTCCGGCTCCGGGATCTCGGCAACACGCTCATCGTTGTCGAACACGACGAGGAAACGATCAAGGCGGCTGACTGGGCCGTCGACATCGGACCAGGTGCGGGTGAGCACGGCGGTCGGGTGGTGCATTCGGGCACCGTTGAAGAGTTGCTGAACAATCGCGAGTCCCTCACGGGCGCTTACTTGTCGCGACGCCGTTCGATTCCGCTGCCGGCATCCCGACGCCCGCGGGCTCTCGGCAAAGAGATCACCGTGCACAAGGCGGCCGAGCACAACCTGCGCAACATCACAGTGTCATTCCCGCTCGGTCAGCTCATTGCCGTCACCGGAGTATCCGGGTCGGGCAAATCCACGCTCGTCAACCACATCCTGTACGCCGCCCTCGCGAAGCGGATTTACAACGCTCGTGAGGTGCCGGGTCGGCACCGGTCAATCGGTGGAGCGGATCAGATCGACAAGGTGATTCACGTCGATCAGTCGCCGATCGGCCGTACGCCGCGGTCCAACCCGGCCACTTATACCGGAGTGTTCGACCACGTGCGGAGGCTCTTCGCCGAGACGCCGGAAGCCAAGGTACGCGGATACCAGCCCGGCCGTTTCTCCTTCAACGTCAAGGGCGGGCGCTGCGAGAACTGTACCGGCGACGGCACGATCAAGATCGAGATGAACTTCCTGCCCGATGTGTACGTGGAGTGCGAGGTATGCCATGGCGCCCGCTACAACCGGGAGACGCTGGAGGTTCATTACAAGGGCAGGTCGATCGCTGAGGTCTTGGGCATGTCGATCGAGGAAGCGCTGGAACTTTTCGCCCCCCTACCCGCAATCGCGCGTCATCTGAGCACTCTGGTCGACGTCGGGCTCGGTTACGTGCGCCTCGGCCAGCCGGCGCCTACCCTTTCCGGAGGCGAGGCCCAGCGCGTCAAGTTGGCAAGTGAACTGCAGAAGCGAGCAACCGGGCGGACGCTCTATGTCCTCGACGAGCCAACAACCGGCCTGCACTTCGAGGACATCCGCAAGCTCCTGGGCGTTCTCGGACGACTGGTGGACGCCGGCAACACCGTCGTCGTGATCGAGCACAACCTCGATGTGATCAAGACTGCTGACTGGCTGATCGACATGGGTCCGGAAGGCGGATCGCGTGGTGGTCTGGTGATCGCGGAGGGCACGCCCGAGCAGGTCGCGGCCAACCCCAAGTCCTATACGGGTGAGTTCCTCCGCCCAGTGCTCGATGGGCGGGCTGTCCCCATCAGGGCGACCCAGCCAGCGCTGGTTGCCAGTTAATAGAGGGCATCGTTACAGCTGCGAGCGCTCGTTTCGCGTGTCGCCGCGGTGAGGAGGAGCGAGCGGACATGCTCTTCCGTCCGCGAGTGACGACGACGACGACGGCGGATCCCAAGCGTCTTCGCGAACGGAGCGAGCAATCAAAAACGCTGCGCGAGCAGCTCCAGGAAAATTGAACCCAACCGGCGCCTATCTCGTGTGGGCTCCAAAAGTACGGCTTTACGCAGCTTTGGGCACTGCTCGCGCGACCGACGCTCGCAGTGCGGAGAGTGGAGGCTTCTGTTGTCCGAGCTCGGCGACCAAAAGCAACCTCAGGAGTCATCCGCCGTTACGCGGCGAACGGTCTTGCGGGCCGCTGGGCTCCTGGGCCTGACCGGTGCAGGCGCCGTCGCGCTGGGCGCCTGCACCGAGGCATCCAGCGGCTCGCCCTCAGCTGCGCTGGCTGCTCAATCGACTCCTCCGGAGACGTCTCCACCAGCATCGCCGTCACCAACTGCCACGGAAAGGACGCCGAGGTCGACGGTGAAAGCGCCCACTGGACCGCATGTCGCCACGTCCAGAGTGCCGGTCGGCGGCGGTGTCATCTTGGAGGACGCTGACTACGTCGTAACCCAACCGAGCAAGGGCGACTTCAAGGCGTTTAGCAAGATCTGCACTCACCAGGGATGTCCAGTGGCATCGGTCAGCAATGGGGTCATCCACTGCAACTGTCATGGCAGCGAGTACTCGATCGAGGACGGCTCTGTGACCAGCCCGCCGGCCCCCAAGCCACTTGCCGAAGCGAAGACAACCATTTTCAAAGGCAATGTCTACGTAACCAGCTAACTGCTCTGAGCACACATCTCCTCGACTGAGCAGCGTTTCTGCTCACAACAAGGCCACGAATGGTGGCCGATCCAACTCGAGGCCCGCCGTTTCTCCCCACTAGGCCACGAATGTGGTCGATCCGCCCTCAAGGCCACACCGACTCTCGGCACAGGCCACAAATGTTGTCGATCTCGGCCGAATCAGGCCTCATTCGTGGACTTTTGCGGAGAAACGAACTGAGTGCGGGCCCTGTCCGAGACTCGTCCTACGCTGGGGCGCGTGGTACCTCCAGTCTCGTCTCGGCCGTCGCCCGCGTACCGGCCTGCACCGGGATCCATCCCGGATCAGCCCGGGGTGTACCGCTTCTCAGACGCCGAGGGTCGAGTGATCTATGTCGGAAAGGCCAAAAGCCTCCGGTCCCGGCTGAATTCCTACTTCGCCGATCCGGCCTCGCTGATGAGCCGCACCCGATCGATGGTCACCACCGCAGCCAAGGTCGACTGGACCGTGGTGCAGAACGAGGTCGAGGCGCTGCAGCTGGAATACTCCTGGATCAAAGAGTTCGACCCTCGATTCAACATCAAATACCGGGACGACAAGTCATATCCCTGGTTGGCGATCACGGTGTCAGAGGAGTTCCCGCGGGTCATGGTCGGTCGCGGGGCCAAGCGGAAGGACACCCGTTATTTCGGCCCTTACTCTCACGCTTGGGCAATTCGGGAGACCGTCGACCTGCTGCTCCGGGTCTTTCCGATGCGATCCTGCCGACCGGGGGTGTTCAAAAATCACAAGCAGCTCGGTCGACCGTGCCTACTCGGTTACATCGGCAAGTGCTCTGCGCCCTGCGTTGGCCGGGTGAGCGCAGAGGAGCATCGGGCGATTGTCGAGGACTTCTGCCAGTTCGTATCGGGGCAGGCCGCGCCGATGATCAAGAAGCTGGAGCGCGAGATGCGAGCGGCGAGCGACGCGTTGGAGTTCGAGCGTGCGGCTCGGCTGCGAGACGACATCGGTGCGCTGCAACGAGCCATGGAACGAAACGCTGTCGTCCTGCGGGACGGGACCGATGCAGACGTCATAGCTCTCGCCGAGGACCCGCTGGAGGCCGCCGTCCAGATCTTCCACGTACGCGGTGGGCGCGTGCGTGGCGAGCGCGGCTGGGTAGCCGACCGCTTCGACGATGGCGGCACTCCCGAGCTGATCGAACAGTTCCTGCTGCAGCTCTACGCCGAACCGGATCCCACCATGAATGCCCGCGATGCCGTGCCGCGCGAGGTCTTGGTGCCGGTGATGCCGCCCTCGGCGGAGTCTTTGACCCGAATGCTGGAGGAGCGTCGCGGCTCACATGTCTCCATCCGCATACCTCAGCGCGGCGACAAGCGGGCACTGATGGAGACGGTCGCCCGCAATGCCCAAGAGATCCTGATCAAGCACAAAACCAGCCGTGCAGGTGATCTGTCGACTCGGAACCGTGCACTGGAAGAGATTCAGGAGGCACTGGAGCTGCCGACCGTGCCGCTTCGCATTGAGTGTTATGACATCTCTAACCTGCAGGGCACGGAAGTGGTCGGGTCCATGGTGGTGTTCGAGGATGGGCTGCCGCGCAAGAGCGAGTACCGGCGGTTCGTGATCAGGCAGGTTGAGGGGCAGAACGATGTCGCCGCCATGCACGAGGTGATCACGCGCCGGTTCCGCCGCCTCATCGATGATCGTGCTGCCATGACCAAAGGGGCAGCCGGGTTGGCGGCTCCGGGAGGAGATGAAGGCCCGCTGCTAGTCGACCCGACGACCGGAGCACCTCGCAAGTTCGCGTACGCGCCGTCGCTGGTGGTCGTGGACGGCGGACCGCCTCAGGTAGCTGCCGCCGCGAATGCCCTGCACGAGCTCGGCATCGACGATGTGGCGATATGTGGCCTCGCCAAGCGCCTGGAAGAGGTATGGCTCCCTGATGTTGAGGAGCCTGTGATCCTGGCGCGCACCAGCGAGGGTTTGTATCTGCTGCAGCGGCTGCGGGACGAGGCCCACCGCTTCGCGATCACCCACCATCGGGCGCGACGGAGCAAGTCGATGGTGGAATCGCTGCTGGACCAGGTACCGGGTCTTGGCGAGGTACGGCGTAAGGCCTTGATCAGCTACTTCGGCTCGCTGAAGAAGCTGCGCGCGGCAACCGTCGAAGAGATTGCCGCTGTGCCCGGTTTCGGGCCCAAGACAGCAGCTGCGATCAAGGCAGTGCTGCAAGAGGCGCCGCAGCCGGAGGCGATCGACATGGCCACCGGCGAGGTGCTTGACAGTGTCTAACTGCTCCTGGTGTCTGATCACGGAATAATCGAGCACGTGACCAGCGAGACCCCCGAGGGACAGCTCGACACCGAGAGCCCGAGCAAGCCACTCCGACTGGTCGTTGTCAGTGGCATGTCGGGCGCAGGACGATCCACGGCTGCTCACAGCTTGGAGGATCTGGGCTGGTACGTCGTGGACAACCTGCCTCCTAGCGTGCTTCCGGAAGTCTGCCGGCAGGCCCGGGAGATCGACGTCACAAGGCTCGCTGTCGTGCTCGACGTACGGACCCGCGGCTTCTTCGAGCAATTGCCGGCGATGTTCACCGAGCTTGGCGCGATCGGCACTTTGCCAGAGATCTTGTTCCTGGAGGCGGCAGACGATGTAATCGTGCGGCGCCAGGAGTCGGTACGCCGCCCGCACCCGTTGCAAGGGGATGGCCGGCTGCTGGACGGTATTAGCAGGGAACGGGAATTGCTGGCGACGCTTCGGGCAGCCGCCGATCTCGTCATAGACACGTCCTCGCTGAATATCCACCAGCTGGGTTCCCGGGTCGCCCACGCGTACGGCGGCAGCACCGATGATCAGCTACGCGTCACCCTGTTGTCGTTCGGATTCAAATACGGCATTCCCGTGGACGCGGACATGGTGTTCGATGTGCGCTTCCTGCCGAATCCCCACTGGATTCCGGAGCTGCGCCCCCAGACGGGTCTCAGCAAGCCGGTCAGCGAATACGTCCTCGGGCAACCGGGCGCAGAGTCGTTCCTCACCTCGATGCAGGACCTGATGGCCGTGGTGTCAGTCGGGTACGTCACCGAGGGCAAGCGTTTCGCCACGCTGGCCATCGGCTGTACTGGTGGCAAACATCGCAGTTCAGCGGTGGCGGAGGAATTGGCGCGCCGGCTGCGCGCCACCGGCCTGCCGACCACGGTTCTGCACCGCGACCTGGGCCGAGAGTGACTCACCGCGAGCCGGGCCGCATCTTCGTGTCGGCCTCCCTGGGTCCCAGCCTTCCGGTTGTGGTCGCCTTCGGTGGGGGACATGGACTCGCGGCTTCATTAACCGCACTTCGCCGCGTGACGGATCATTTGACCGCAATCGTCACAGTCGCGGACGACGGCGGCTCGTCCGGTCGGCTGCGAGAGGAGCTGGACTGCCTGCCCCCGGGGGACCTCCGAATGGCGCTGGCGGCGTTGTGCGGTGACGACGAGTCCGGCCGGACCTGGGCGGATGTGATGCAATATCGGTTCAGCACTAACGGCCCGCTGCATGATCACGCAATCGGAAACCTGCTGATAGCCGGACTCTGGGAGCGTCTGGGCGATCCAGTCGCGGGCCTCGACATGGTGGCCAAGCTCCTCGGAGCCAAGGGTCGTGTGCTGCCCATGGCATCGGTGCCGTTGGAAATCGCCGCGGAGGTGATCGGCTTGGATGTCGAAAGGCCCGACGAGATCTGCGAGATCCGCGGGCAGGCACGAGTGGCGACGACTGGCGGTGAGGTGTGCTCGGTACGGCTCATTCCACATGATCCGCCGGCCTGCCCGGAGTCGATCGAGGTCGTGCTGGAGGCCGACTG
>JBKPBV010000176.1:0-7680 GCA_046727055.1 Actinomycetota bacterium
GTGCTGCGGGACAACATCGAACAGAACGTCGCCCTCGGCATCGCCCGATCGCAAGCGCCGGCAATGTTGCCGGTCCATCGCCGCCTCATGGCACACCTAGAACGACAAGGCGACCTGGACCGGGTGCTGGAATTCTTGCCCGATGACGAAGAACTGGAAGAGCGCGCCGCATCGGAACACGGGTTGACGTCTCCAGAGCTATCCGTGCTACTGGCGTACGCGAAGATCACCAATACAGCGCAGCTGCTCGAGACTGACCTCGCCGAGGTGCCCTGGTTCGAGCAGGTCTTGCGAGCCTACTTCCCTTCGCAACTGGTCGAACGCTACGGTAACCAGCTCAACGATCATCCCCTGCGGCGCGAGATCATTACCACATTCGTCGTGAACGACATGATCAACCGTGGCGGAATCACCTTCAGCTTCCGCACTCAGGAAGCAACGGGTGCTAGCCCCGACCAGATCGCCAGGGCATACACGGTGGTACGGGAAGTGTTCGGCCTCTCCCGATTCTGGGCGGCAGTCGAGTCCGCAGGTTTGCCGGTGGTGGCGGCGACAGCGCTACACCTGGAAGGCCGACGGCTTCTGGATCGCGCCGTCCGGTGGCTGCTCCAGTCTCGACAAGCGCAGCTCGATGTCGTCGCTGAAATCTCCCGCTTCCAGCCCGGGGTGGCGGATCTGGCGCCGCGCATTCCCGAACTCGTGCAAGGATTCGAGCGGGAGCGGCTGCGCGCGCGTGCGGCTGACCACGAGAAACTCGGCACTCCCGCCCGGCTGGCGCTCACTGCCGCCGCGCTGGTGGACGTGTTCTCCTTGCTGGACATCATCGAAATCACCGAGGCCGCCGATCGGCCTGCCGAACACGTAGCGTCCCTGTATTTCACGCTTTCCGAGCGATTCGACATCGACCGACTACTGACCTTGATCACCGCGTTGCCGCAGCGTGACCGCTGGCAGTCAATGGCGCGTTCGGCCTTGCGGTCCGACCTGTACGCCGCACTCGCCGACATCACTTCCGATGTGCTGGCAACAACGAACGCTCACGGGAGCCCGGGCGAGCTAGCGGATCGCTGGGAGGTGCAGAACTCTGAGGGACTGGCGCAGGTGCGCAACACCCTGACCGCGATCGATGACACGGGGACGTGGGACTTGGCCGAGCTGTCCGTCGCGCTGCGAGCCATCCGCACCCTGGTTAGTTCCTGATGGGAGGTGTCACCGCAGCACACATCGAAACCGGTGCGACTCCATCTGAGGATGGAAGCCTTGACCACCCAGTTCAAGCTTCCCGAAATCGAGGCGACCGAGTGGAACCGTCAGCTGCTTTGGAAGGGAATGATCGACGCAGCGTTGTGGCTGACAATCACCCACTTCGATCCCGCGCGGCTTGCCTCTACAACGGTCTGTTGCACGGTAGGAACCTCCGCGGAGACAGCCAATCCAAGTGCGGGTGGGTCAACTCTGTTGCTCGCGCTCGGGGTCGCTTTGGGCATAGCGGCTGGCGCCACCCTCGGCACCTATCTCGGACGCCCCATCGCGGACCAGCTTCGTCGTATCCCAACGCGCCCCAGTCGATGGCGACGCAAGGTGGGTGCGAGAGCGCTAAGAAATCGGCGAGCCTCGGTCTCGCATCCATGAGCTTGGGCCACGCCGCAGGCTTGGGTCTTTTCCGCGCACAAGCATCTAGACGGCGGGAAATACTGCGATATTGGGGTCATCTGCGCGCACAGGTGCCGAGATGTCACGCTTCCTAACAGGAGCGAGGCTGATCAGCACGAGTACATCGGTCAGTAGTCGACGGCGTCGCGGATGAGAGGACAGGTCATGCAATGGCCGCCGCCGCGGCCGCGGCCGAGTTCGGCGCCGACGATGGTAATGACCTCGATGCCGGCTTTGCGGAGCAGGGAGTTGGTGGTGGTGTTGCGGTCGTAGGCGATCACAACGCCGGGTTCGATGGCGACCAGGTTGTTGCCGCTGTCCCATTGCTGGCGCTCGGTGTCGTAGACGTTGCCGCCAGTGTCGATGGCCCGCAACTCGCTCAATCCGAGCGCGGTTCGAACGACCTCCAGGAACGGCCGAGTCTCCTGAGTGACCTCAAACCCTGGCGCGGTGTCGCTCGGCCGGAGGGTGAAGGTGTGGATGCCGTGCACGATGCCTGGGTAGACGGTGATGCGGTCGCGATCGGCGAAGGTGAAGATCGTGTCCAGGTGCATGGCCGCGCGCAGCTTCGGCATGCCGGCCACGATCACCTGCTCGGCGGCGCCTTCAGCGAAGAGCTTGGCGGCGACCTGCCCGATTGCCTGGCGGGAACTTCGTTCGCTCATCCCGATGATCACGACGCCATTGCCGGGGACGAGGACGTCGCCGCCTTCCAAGGTGGCCAGTCCCCAGTCCAGCTCAGGGTCGCCCCACCAGATCTTTGCGCCCACGAAATCTGGGTGGAACTGATAGATCGTCTTCATCAACAGCGTCTCGTCGTGCCGCGCCGGCCAGTACAGGGGATTCAACGTGACGCCGCCGTAGATCCAGCACGTGGTGTCACGGGTGTAGAGCGTGTTCGGCAGCGGCGGCATCAGGTATTCCCGACCCCCGAGAGCCTCCCGGGCCAAGCTCATGGTCCCCGACCCAGGATCCGACGGCAGATCATCAGTTGCGAGACCGCCGATCAAGAACCGGCTGAGCGTCCGGGCATCCAGGCTGTCCAGATACGCCCGAGTGTCGTTGACGAAACCGGGGCCCACCTCATTGGCGGTGATCTTGCGGTCCAACAACCACGACCTCGCCTCAGGGTTCGCCATCGTCTCGGCCAAAACCTCGTGCAGCTCCACCACCTCAACGCCCCGGTCGCGCATCTTGGACATGAAGTCGAAATGATCACGTTTCGCGTTCTGCACCCACAGCACGTCGTCGAACAACAGCTCGTCGCAGTTGCTCGGCGTCAGCCGGCTGTGAGCCAGACCCGGCGCGCAGACCAGCACCTTGCGGAGCCGACCCACCTCCGAGTTCACTGCGTACCCACTGGAAACCGGTACAGCCTGCGCCATCTATCTCCCCTTCTCAGTCTCTGACTCACGAGGTGACCGGCGAGCCAGCAAACTTAGGCGGTTCGGTCGAGGATTTCGTTCACGAGATCCATCGGGGTGTGTGGGTGCAGGAATGCGAAGCGGCCGACCGTCTCCCCCTCCCACTTGGTCGGGGGAATGAAGGCGATCTCCTCGTCGTGCAATGCTTGGGCCCATTTGTCGTAGTCGGACGGCTCCCAGCCGCTGCGACGAAACAGCACGACCCCGAGATCCGGTTCCCGGATCAGCTCTAGGTGCGGTGTTGCCCTGATCAAATCCGCGGTGTCCCGAGCGAGCTGAACAGCGCTCTCAATCGCCTCGCGATAGGCGTCCAGCCCATAGACCGCCAGCGAGAACCACAGCGGCAATCCCCTTGCGCGACGCGTCAGGTGGTAGGCGTAATCGGTCGGGTTCCATTCCCCTTCCGACACGTGGATGACGTCCAAGTAGGACGCGTCCTGGGTGTGAGTTGCTCTGGCGAGTTCGGGATTCCGATAGATGAGCGCACAGCAGTCGAACGGCGTGAAGAGCCACTTATGCGGGTCGAGGATGAACGAGTCAGCCTGCTCGATGCCGGCGTACTTGTCCCGTACCGATCGGGCGAAGATTCCGGATCCGCCGTACGCGCCGTCGACGTGGAACCACCAATCACGCTGCTTCGCAATCTCGGCAAGCCCGGCCAGATCGTCGATGATGCCGCCATTGGTCGTACCCGACGTGCCGACGACAGCGGCGACATCGCTAACATCGGGATCTTCGTCGAGCGCGGCGTTCACCGCATCCGCGGTCAGCCGGTGATCTGGAGTCTTCACAACCAGAGCGTCCATTTCCAGAAGACGCAACGTGTTAACGATCGAAGAATGGGCGTCAGTGCCGACGACCGCCCGCAGTCGCCGACCCGCCCCTTCGTCCCCGAGTCGCCTCTTTGTCGTTTCGCGGGCAACCGCAAGGGCGGAGAGATTGCCGGCGGACCCACCCGAGACGAAGCACCCGCCTGCCGATCTGGGCAGGCCGGCCTCGTCTGCGATGACTCGTAGCACAGTGTTTTCTGCCGCTATCGCGCCCGATGCCTCTAGCCAGGAGATGCCTTGGATGGAGGCGCAGGAGATCAACATGTCAAACAACAGGCTGGCCTTGGTCGGTGCGGCTGGAATGAATCCGAGGAACCGAGGGCTGTCCGCGGAAATGATACTGGGCGCGATGACTGAGGAGTAAATGCCCAACACTTCATCTGGTGCCCGGCCACGGTTGCGGATGACACCATCGAGCACCTTGTACAGGTCGGCCGCAGGCTGCGTCCCTTTGTCGAGCGGCACCGGATCCATCCGCAGCCGGTTCTCGGCGTACGCCAGGACACTGCGCACCATCTGCTCGGTGGTTTGATCGACCTGGTGCATAGCTCAATCCCCTTCTGGGTCAGGTCACGGGCTCATCCTTGATCAATCCGACATGCTCATGGCGGCCAAGGTGCGAATGCTTCATGCCATATGCGAAGTACCAGGCGAGCACGATGGCAACCCAGATCACGAAAACCAGGAGCGTGGGCACCCGCAGGTCCGTGATGATCCACAAGCAACCGAGGACAGACAAGATCGGGGTCACTGGGTAACCAGGGACCTTGAACGGCCGTGGCAGATCGGGCTCGCGGCGGCGAAGGATGATCACCGCGATCGAGACGACCGCGAAGGCGACGAGCGTTCCGACGCTGGTCATCTCGGCCAGGAAATTGATGGGGATAAGTCCGGCGAGCAAGGCGATGGCGGAGGCCACGATCAGCGTGTTAGGCACAGGCGTGTGGGTGCGAGGGTTCACTTTGTGGAACAACTCAGGCAGCATTCCGTCACGTGCCATCGCGAACAGGATGCGGGTCTGCCCATAGAGCACCACCAAAGTGACGCTAAAGATAGAGATCACCGCACCGGCTGCCAGCATTGACCCCGGCCAGGTCGACCCGGTGACATTCTCAAGGATTGCCGCCAGGCCCGCCTCCTGGCCCTCGAACTGGGTGTACGGCTGCGCGGCTACGGCGACCAGACAGACCAAGATGTACAACGAGGTCACTATCAGCAGCGCGGTGATGATCGCGAGCGGCATTGTGCGGTGCGGGTCCTTCACTTCTTCGCCGGCGGTCGAGACGGCGTCGATTCCTATATAGGAGAAGAAGATGATTCCGGCGGCCGCGGTTATCCCGCTAAACCCGAAGGGGGCGAAATCCGCAAGGTTGTTGGAATTCCACCCGGTGATGCCGATAACGATGAACAGCACCAGCACGGCAATCTTGATCAGCACCATGATCGTATTCACGATTGCAGACTCTCTCGCTCCCCGGAGGAGCAGCAATGTGCAAAGTGCTATCAGGATCACCGCTGGAAGGTTGAAGATGCCGCCCTGCTCGGGCGCCTGGGACAGTGACTCGGGGATTTGGACGCCGAACAAGTTGCCCAACAGCTGGTTGAGGTATTGAGACCAGCCGACGGCGACCGCGGCGGCAGACACGCCGTATTCGAGCAGGAGACAAGCCGCAACCCCCATCGCCGGCAGTTCGCCGAGCGTCGCGTACGCATAGGAGTACGAGGATCCGGAAACCGGCACTGCACTGGCGAGTTCGGCGTAACAAACCGCAGTCAGTCCGGCCACGACGCCGGCGATCACGAAGGAAATGACAACTGCCGGGCCGACAATCGGCACTGCCTCAGACAGCACGAAGAAGATACCGGTGCCGATCGTGGCGCCCACGCCGAACATTGACAATTCGAAGACGCCGATCGTGCGTGTGAGTTCACTTTCTTCCGTATCAGCGCCCGACTCGGCATCCATCTCGATGGCGGGCTTGCGCCGGAAGAGTTTCGACGTTAGCTCTGACACGATTTGCCTCCCACAGTTCTCTGAAAAGCAACCCCAATCGGGCGCCAGCCTCCACGAGAAGCCTGGCGCTCATCAGACGTCACGCGCGGCAAGATCATCCCACGTCTCACGTCGTACAACAAGACTTGCCGTTCCGGACGCAACGAAGACGACGGGGATGCGTCGATTTCCGTTGTAGTTGTTGGACATTGTGTAGCAGTAGGCACCCGTTGCGGGGACAGCAAGGAGATCATCGACTCGAGGCCGGCTCAGCGGTACACCGTCGACCAAAATGTCGCCACTCTCGCAGTGCCGGCCGACGACGGTGACAACCTCACCATTGGACGCGTCGAGCCGGTTCGCGATGCCTGCTTCGAACCGCTGGTCGAAGAGCGCTACTTCGAGGTTGTCACCCATCCCGCCGTCAACGGCAACGAATGTCGTCTGCCCACGCTTGACGGTGATCACTCGATAGATGGTCGCCGCCGATGTGGCCACCATGCTGCGGCCCGGTTCGATGATGATCTGCGCGTCCGGTTGCAGGTGTTCCCGGGCCGCTGCAGTGAGTACGTCGAGATATTCCGCGATCGTGGGTGGTTGGTCCGCCCAGGTGTAGCGCGCGCCAAGCCCACCGCCAAGATCGTAAATATCGAACTCCCCGAGTGCAGCAAGGGGAGCGACGGCAGCCGCCAAGGGCTCAGCCTCGAGGATCTGCGAGCCGACATGCGCGTGCACACCGCGCATTCGCAGCCGTGGACTGTCCTCGATGCGTCGCATCAGCGCACTCGCGGCGGCCGGCGCGAGGCCGAACTTCGATCCCTCGTGTCCTGTCAATACATGCGCGTGCGTGTCGGCAGTTACGCCGGGAATGACCCGTACCAAGACGTCCTGGGTCCTTCCCTCCGGCACGATTGCCTCAAGCCGATCGACGTCGTCTGGGCCGTCAACCACGACCAGGCCCACGCCGCTGTCGACCGCCATCCTGATCTCCTCCGTGGTTTTGGCGTTTCCGTGGAGCACAATCAACGCCGGATCGACGCCGGCCTTGAGTGCGGTCAGGATCTCGCCACCACCGGCGACATCGAGGCCGAGTCCCTGCTGCACCATGACTCTTTGAACCGCGGTGCACGGGAAGGCCTTGGAGGCGAACACGGCCCGCGAGTTGGACCATCTGGCGGACAGTTCCCGAACGTATTCCCGCGCCCGCTCGCGAAGCGCCTCCTCAGCGACGACGAGAACCGGCGTACCGAACTCGGCCGCGAGATCGTCAGCACGGCAACCACCAATGATCAGCATGCCGTCGGCATCGGTGGCGCTGCCGGGTGGGAAAAGGTCCAGCAACTGGCTCATCCAAGCATGCTCGACCGTTCAACGCGAGTTGGCAACCGTCTGGACTAACCCCTTCTGTGGGCTCAGTGCGTCCCACCGGAATGCGCGGACCAGTGTCGGGCATCCACCGCGTCGACATAGACAATTTCCCCGAGGCAGTCGCACCCTAACTCGAGCGAGGTGACCATGTAGCCGAGCCCGCACTCGCCGATGTCGAACGCGGTTCGCCGGTAGTGGTCGAAGCCCGGGTCCTGGTATGGCACCACCATCTCCGCGAACGACGTGCGGTATGCGATGTCCCGCCTGGTCCAATCAGGATGTCAGAAAGCATGTCGCCGGCGACGAGAACGCCGCGCTCCTCGATCAACAGCGCCGCATGGCCCGGGGCATGCGCCTGATGCTCGATAATCCGGACTTTAGGGCCATCCCAAGGAATCTGCGCAGTTTCGGC
>JBKPBV010000177.1:0-5924 GCA_046727055.1 Actinomycetota bacterium
GTGCAACCTGCTTGCCTTCAAACTGAAGGCCCGTGGTGATGCTGGGCACATAGTCAGAGGCCTTGACACCGGCCTGGCTCATGTAGTCATCGAGCGGCACGAGCAGGTTGCCGAACTGTGGCGCCCGCTGACCCTGCAGACCGATCACACAGGGTGTGCTGCCACTGGCTGCCTGGGTGGTCAGCTTCGTCCAGTAGTCGTCAAACGGCGTGGTCTCGAACTGGATCTTGATGTTCGGGTACTTCTGTGTAACCAGGTCGGCGACGTGCAGCCAAGCGTCCCTTTCCACGTCCGAACCGGACCACATGAACCAGTTGAGTGTCACTGGGCCGCCGGGTGACTCGGCCGAGCCGCCGGAGTTGCCCGAGTTGCCACCGCAGGCAGCGAGCAAGACGGCGGCCAACGCCACCGTCAGGATTTTGGTGAGCCGTGATAGTCGCATGCCACTCCTTAAGTTGTTACTGTCCACGCCGATTGGGTCACCGGTCGAAAAAGTGCGCCACATCCGCAGAGACCTCGTAGGTCTGATCTTTTACCCTTGGCCACTCCCTGTCAAGGGCGCGAGCGAAGTTGACATGAATCGAGATATTTGTGTGCTTGTACGGAGAGAAGCCTGTGTACCTGGCCTCACCAACTTATGTGTATCGGTGCTGGCGCGATCGAAAGATGGCACGATAGATCAGATGACTGGACGAAAATGGTCACGATGCTCACCGCAGATTACCTCTGGGAAGACAGGCCAGCTTCGATTCACGCACCCTGGGGCCCCAATGCGCCTCTTCTGCCGCAACGGATCGCGCAGACATCGGATGTTTCTTTGACATGCCAGACACCGAGTGCTTGGATGAGCCACAAACCTTGCTGCGAAGGGGTCCAGGTTGCGAATCACCTCGATACGGACGCGGGATGTCCGCTTCCCCACCTCTCGAGAGATGGACGGCTCGGATGCCATGAACCCCGATCCGGATTACTCGGCGGCATACGTCGAGCTCATCACCGACTCCGACGCCCAGCTGACCGGCAGCGGGTTCGTCTTCACCATCGGCCGCGGCAACGATGTCGAAGTCGCCGCGATCAAGGCGGTGACCCCGATGATCCTCGGGAAGGACGTCGACGCGCTGCTCTCAGACATGGGCGCGACCTGGCGCTCATTGGTGTACGACTCGCCCTTGCGCTGGCTGGGGCCGGAGAAGGGCGTCATGCACATGGCGATCGGCGCCGTCGTCAACGCTCTTTGGGACTTAAAATCCAAGCTGGCCGGGCTGCCGCTCTGGCGGTTGCTCGCCCAGATGACACCGGAAGAACTCGTCGACCTCGTCGACTTCCGTTACCTGACCGACGCCTTGACTCGCGACGAGGCACTCGCGATCTTGCAGGCCGCACTCGATGGCCGGGAGCGGCGAGAGGCGGACCTGCTCAAAGACGGTTATCCGGCGTACACGACTACACCCGGCTGGCTCGGCTACGACGACACCAAACTCGAGCGGCTGTGCCGAGAAGCGGTCGCCGACGGGTTCACTCAGATCAAGCTCAAGGTCGGTGCCAACGTCGACGACGACATCAGAAGGCTCGAGATCGCAAGAGCCGCGGTCGGGCCAGACATCGCCATTGCCATCGACGCGAACCAGCGCTGGGATGTCGACGACGCGGTCAAGTGGATCGCCGAGCTGTCGCGCTACGACCTAGCTTGGGTCGAGGAGCCGACCAGCCCCGACGACATCCTCGGCCACGCCGAGATCGCCCGTCAGATCCACCCCCTGCCGGTGGCAACCGGAGAGCATGTGGCCAACCGGGTGATCTTCAAGCAAATGCTGCAGGCTGGCGCGCTGTCAATCCTGCAGATCGACGCCAGCCGAGTCGCCGGCGTGAATGAGAACATCGCCATCTTGTTGCTCGCGGCGAAGTTCGGCGTTCCCGTCTGCCCCCATGCGGGCGGCGTCGGCCTGTGCGAGGCCGTCCAGCACCTGTCGATGTTCGACTACGTCGCCGTCTCCGGCAGTCTGGCCGGCCGCCGAATCGAATACGTCGACCACCTGCACGAGCACCTCGCCAACCCTGTCGAACTGCACCGCGGCCGTTACGTCGCGCCGCTGACTGCGGGCGCTGGCACGGAGATACTCGAAGACTCGTTGTCCAGATTTGCCTATCCCAACGGTGCTGCATGGTGCGACATCGAGGAGCCTGCCACACCGTGAGCTGGCTCGGTCAACGCGAACCGGACCCAGGAGAAGGCTTGCAGCATGTCGTTCTCCGAGGTCGCCGCGCACCTCGACGTCGGGATAGCCCTCCGCGATCAGGGCCTCGTTCGGACGAGAGATGACGGCACCCACGGGATCAGCTGGCCGATGTCGCTTTGCGCCCGGAATCCGTACTTCGGCGGCTTGGTCAGGGCCATTGGCGTCGCTCATGAATTTGTCCGTGGTCCAGCCGATCGCCGGCTCCTTCAACCGGACGGCCTGAGATGTCCTTGTTTTAGAACATTATGAACGGACCCACGTCGTAGGGTCGGGCGACCTACTTCCCTTCATACTGCGATGTTCCTGGTGATGCTGGGCACAAAGTCGGCCGCCTTGATCCCGGCCTTGCTCATGTAGTCGTCCAGCGGCACCAGCAGGTTGCCGAACTGCGGGGCCCGCTGACCCTGCAGGCCGATGACGCACGGGTCTTGCCACTGGCCGCCTCGGTGGTCAGCTTGGTCCAGTAGTCGTTGAATGGCGTGGTCTCGAAGTGGATCTTGATGTTCGGGTACTTCTGGGTGACCATGTCGGCGATGTGCAGCCAGGCGTCCTTCGCGGCTTCTGAACCGGACCACATGAACCAGGTCAGGGGTCACCTGACCGCCGGAGGAGCCACCCGAACTGGAGCTACCGCCGTTGCTGCTTTAGGCAGCCAGGAGGACGACGGCCGCGGCCGCGGCCAGGAACTTGACAGGACGTGTGGTCGTCGCAACATCCTGCAATGTCAACGCTCTGGTCGAGATTCCGGGTCGTGCACCGAATTGTGATGTGGTTGACGGAATCGTCGGTCTACCGGGCCAAGACCAGCCGTCACATCCCTGTTGCGTCGGCGGCCGGTACCGCAACACAATTGCTCAGAGATCGATGACTTAGAAGATTAGGCGCCTGGTCGATTATCGTGGCGCGGGCTGGCGGCACCGGGGAGGGCGACCATGGCAACCGAGTCTTCGGCCGTCGAGCAGACGCGCACTGCGATCCTCCGGCGAGTCGAGGCCGGCATAGCCGAAGGCCCGTTCAGCGCTGAGTGGGACTCCCTCGTCTCCGGTTACCGGGTCCCGGATTGGTACGTCGACGGCAAGTTCGGCATCTTTGTCCACTGGGGTCCGTACAGCGTCCCCGCGTATTCCAGCGAGTGGTACCCGCGCGAGATGTACCGGCAGGGCACGGCGGTCTACGAGCACCACCGCCAGACCTACGGCCCACAGCGGGACTTCGGCTACAAGGACTTCATCCCCCGGTTCACCGGATCGGCGTTCGATCCGGTGGAGTGGGCGAACCTCTTCCGCCGGGCGGGGGCCCAGTTCGTGGTTCCAGTCTCCGAGCACCACGACGGTTTCGTCATGTATGCAACAGATCTGAGCCGATGGAACGCGGCGCAGATGGGGCCGGGCCGGGATGTGGTGAAGGAGCTGTCCGATGCCGTCCGCACCCAAGCGATGATCCCCGGCGCATCTAGCCACCGCGCCGAGCACTGGTGGTTCTTCAACGGTGGCATGAGGTTCGACTCCGACGTCCGCGATCCAGAGCTCGCGGACCTCTACGGCCCCGCGCAGCGCGAGGAAATCCGACCGTCCGAGGCGTTCTTGGAGGACTGGCTGGCGCGGACCGTGGAGCTCGTCGAGCACAACGATCCACAGCTTGTGTGGTTCGACTGGTGGATCGAGCAGGACGTCTTCAAGCCGTGGTTGGCGAGGTTCGCCGCGTGGTACTACAACCGGGGCATAGCCCGCAACCGTCCGGTGGCCATCAACCACAAGTTCGACGCCTTCCCACCCGGATCAGCCGTCTACGACGTCGAGCGTGGGCAGAATGCGACCATCCGGCCGATGCTGTGGCAGAACGACACGTCCGTCGCGCTGAATTCGTGGGGCTGGGTCGAAGGCCAGCAGTACAAGGACATCCGGGTGATTTTGGGTGATCTGCTGGACGTCGTGAGCAAGAACGGCGCGTTGCTGCTCAACGTCGGTCCGAAACCGGACGGCTCGTTCGAACCAGAGGAAAGCGAGCTCTTGTGCAGGATCGGTGACTGGCTGACGGTCAACGGCGAGGCCATCTACGGCACCCGTCCGTTCGCGGTCAGTGGCGAGGGTCCGACCAAGGTCACGGACTCCTTTCTCAGCGACGCGGACCGCGCCGACTACACCGCTGAAGACATCCGGTTCACCACTCGCGCCGACATCGTCTACGCCACGCCTTTGGACTGGCCCCGAGGACGACTGCTGATCACCTCCCTTGCCGAAGGCTCGCCGCATTTTCCGGCGCCCATCGCATCCGTCGAGCTGATCGGTGACGAGAAGCCGCTGGCGTTCGAGCGGCGGGCCGACGGCCTGTCGGTCACGCTCCCGCAAGCCACTAGCGGTTCGGTCCTGCCGGTACTGCGCGTCACACCAGCCGTTCGGATTCCGAACGCCCGCAAGTACGAGCTCCGGAACTGACCTCGGAGAAACCCACCTCGCCGTACCCGTCATGCCCAGGCCCGGGGCGGGGTAGCCATCCGAGTCGCCTACACCAGACCCGTATCCTGGCCAGCGCGGCGTCCGACCACCGCCACGGAGCCCCGCGGCCGACGGCGGATGGCTCCAGACGATAAACGCCACCCCCCGACGCGCTCCCACGAGAGGCGATGACCACATGACGACCGACGAGGACCGCAGCATTTGGGCCGACCTGGTTCGGCCCCTCCCGACCAAGCTCGCGACCGCTAAGTTGGGCATTTTCATCCACTGGGGCCCGGACTCTGTGCCGGCGCGGGCGGAGCCTAATGGGGCTCTCGGAGCTGTGTCGGAGGGTGAGTGGTTCCGCCATTGAGAATCGATTTGGAGGCAAGATCACATGAAGTACGGCGAACTGGGTCGTTCCGGAATGAACGTCAGCAAGATCTGTCTGGGCACCATGCACTTCGGCCCGAAGGCGGCGGAGGAGGAGTCGCACGCGATCTTGGACAAGGCGCTCTCCATGGGCATCACATTTATCGACACCGCGAACGTCTATGGCGGTGAGGCCGCTCGGGGCCGCTCGGAGGAGATCATAGGCACCTGGTTTGCCGCCCGGCCGGGCGTGCGTGAGGAGGTGGTGCTGGCGACCAAGGTCTACGGGGCGATGGGCGATCTGGGTCCGGCCAACAACACCCGCGGCTTTTCAGCGTACAAGGTGCGCAAGCACCTGGCGGACTCTTTGCGACGGCTCCAAACGGACAGGATCGACCTCTACCAGGTCCACCACATCGACGAACGTGTGTCGGCCGAAGAGTTCTGGGGAACGTACGAGCGCATCGTGGCCGACGGAGAGGTCCTTTATGCGGGTTCGAGCAATTACTCGGGCTGGGGTCTGGCCAAGCGGCAGATGCAGGCCTGGCAGCGTGGCTTCATGGGATTCGTCTCCGAGCAGACGCAGTACAACTTGCTGAGCCGGGTACCCGAGATGGAGGTTCTCCCGGCGGCGCAGGACTTCGGGATCGGGGTGATCGTCTACATGCCGTTGGCGGGCGGTCTACTGACGGGCAAGACCGAGTCCCTCGACGGAAGCCGGACCCGTCAGGTGGAGGAGGAGTACGGGATCCGGGTCGGTCCCGAGAACCGCCAGTTCCGAGACTTCTCCCAGCTTTGTCGCGACCTCGGGGAACTTGAGCACGTCGTCGCGACCGCCTGGGTCCTCCAGCACCCCGCGGTCGCCTCCGCAATTGTGGGC
>JBKPBV010000178.1:0-8658 GCA_046727055.1 Actinomycetota bacterium
GCCGGGCAAGCCATTCGAGCGCTGGTTGCGGCTCCGCGAGGGCCTCGTCCAGTGGATCACCGGCGTGTAGGCGTTCCATCGTGGCGCCGTCGACAAGCTCCAGCGACCTGGGGCGCTGGTGGGAGAGCAGATCAGCAGTCCATCCTTCGCTGCGGCCGAGAGCGTCAGCCAGCTCTCGCGCGGTCGGGGCTCTGCCCAGGCTTTGTGTGAGCTGAGCCTCCAGCCCGCGTGCAGCACGCAGCTGCACGGCCCGGCTGGTTGGCAGATTCATCGCTCCCAGTTGTTTGGCCGTGGCAGCGCTAATGAAGGCGCGGATCCAGAAAAGTGCGTAGGTGGCGAAACGGTAGCCGCGCGCATGATCGAACCGCTGGGCGGCGGTGATGAGGCCGATGCATCCTTCCTGGAACAACTCCGCCTCGGGGAGCTGGCAGCGGGCCGCAAACTGGCGACTGATCATTCCAACGAGCCCGAGATTGGCTCGGATGAATCGCTGTCGCGCCACGTCTCCCAGGTCCTCGAGGATTTGCAGTTCCACATCGGTCGCATCGGAAAAACCGGCGCCTGATGTTCGGGCGTCGCGGGCCAGCAGGCCTGCCTCGATTGCGCGCTGCAGCTCAACAACCTCAGCGTGCGTTAGCAGTCGTCCAGTGGGTTCGTCGAATGCGTCGGTCATGCCGACACTGTGGGGCACTCACAGCCTTACGCAACAGCTGGTTGGACTAAATCTGTGGATATCTGGCTGCAGATTCTTGGCCACGGCACAAGGCACTAATCCTCGGCCCCAATGCTGCGGGTGTGCAACGCCTTGCGGCGCGCCTCCAACACAACGAGCTCGGAGAACATCTGGTTGTACTTGTGCTGTTCATCAACCGGGTTCGTCCGCTGCAGTTTCGACTTCAGCACCGCGATGGTCCGCATCACGGTGAGCAACTGGAGCGCTGCTGAGTTCGCGATCACATAGCGCACTGTCACCTCGCCGTGCACCGGCAGCGGCTCGACCGCCAGCGATGCGACCAGAGAGCGGATTTCGTCCGCCTCGCACGTCTCGGACACTCGATGCACCCACTCGGTGTCTGGAGTGACGCCTGCCCCTCCGAGCTCGACCCCTGCCTTCTCCACAGCGGTGAACACCGCAGCGTACGCGGGGCTTGTGAAGTCGGCTGTGGTCAGGCCGTCCCAGCCGTCTGGGAACAGATTCGGATTCTGGATCAGCAGCTTTGCAGTCTGCCGTTCGGTAGCGAGCAACCGATCGTTGGGACTGGGGAGCAGCGGGAGTGCGGGAGTGTCGTGCGACTCGGCTCCGGTTTGCGAATCGGTGATCGTCGGCCTTCCCATAGCCGGTCGGCGGCGCGACTTGGCGGCGGCACGCATCACCTCGGCGCGTACCTCTTCGACATCCATGCCGAGCAACCCTGCCAGCTCGCGGGCATAGCCAGACACCAGAGCGGTGTCGCGGATGCTTGCGACGAGCGGTGCGGCCGCCCGCAGCGCCGCAAGGCGGCCGTCGACGCGATCAAGATCATGTTGCTTGAGCAGGTTGTTCATCACGAAGCGGTACAGCGGGATCCGCCGCGCGACAAGCTCCCGGACAGCCGCGTCCCCACGCTGAAGTCTCAAGTCGCACGGATCGAGACCGGTTTGTTCGATGGCGACATAGGTCTGGGTCACGAAGTTCTGATCACCCGCGAACACCTTGAGCGCGGCCGCCTGTCCGGCCTCATCGCCATCGAAGGTGAAGATCACTTCACCGTGGAACGCGTCATGGTTGCCCATCAACCGCCGCAGCAACCGAGCATGATCATCACCGAAGGCCGTGCCGCAAGAGGCAACCGCGGTGTCAACACCGGAAAGGTGCGCCGCCATGACGTCGGTGTAGCCCTCGACAACCACCGCCTGACACTTCTTGCTGATCGCGTTGCGAGCCAGCTCGAGTCCGTAGAGCACATGAGACTTCTTGTAGAGAAGGGTTTCCGGCGTGTTGATGTACTTGGCCGGTACGCGGTCGTCATCGAAGAGCCGGCGCGCTCCGAAGCCGACGACCTGCCGACCCGACTCGCGGATCGGCCACATCGCGCGCCCCTGGAAAAAGTCCCAGCCGGACTCTCGGACCAGGCCGGCCGACACCAGCTCAACGTCAGTGAACCCACGGACGCGCAGATGCCGCAGGAGCGCGTGCCCGTCTCGCGGAGCGAAACCGACCTGAAACCGCTCTGCGGCCTCGCGGTCGAAGCCCCGCTCGGACAGGAATTGCCGTGCGACCACTGCGTCGGCACTGTCGAGGTGGTCAGCAAAGAACTCCGCTGCCAGGCGGAGCGCCTCGGCCAGCCGGGTACGCGTGCCGGGCTCGAGCCGCGGGCCGACCTCATCGGTGTAGCGCAGCTGAATGCCGACCCGATCGGCGAGCCGCTCGACCGCCTCGACGAAGCTCAGGTTATCGATCTTGCGCATGAAGTCGATCACATCGCCGCCCTCGGCGCAGGCACCAAAGCAGTACCAATAACCGCGGGAAGGTGTGACCTGGAAACTCGGCGTCTTCTCATCGTGGAACGGGCACAGGCCCTTCATCGTCCCGCCCGCGCTGCGGAGGGTGACGTAGGAGCCGACCACCTCCTCGATCCGTGCCCGATCGCGTACGGCGGCGATGTCCTCCTCATTGATCCGCCCGCCCACGGACGGGAGTCTATGTTCCAGTCCTGACGAGCGGCGGACCCAACCGAAAAGTCCACCGGACGACAGCCGATTCGCTGGCTCCTGCGTCGTGGTGGGCATGCAGGTCTACACAGCTTGCAGACGGTCTGCATAGTTTGCAGCCTGAGCAGAGCGACTGAAACGTACGTCTACGTTGGTTTCGTCATGGAGGAGAGGGATAGAACTCATCGCCCACCAGGTGCCACTTCGTGACATCGACACCCTGCTCGGGATCTCCTCAGCGCGTCCATCAGCTCGCAGCGGCCTAACGCGCTGAGGTCCGACCGTCACGGCTGGTAGACGCGAGTCGACGAGGGCTCGAAATCAGGCCTCCCGGTCGATGCCCCGCGGCAGCCGCTCGGGTGGCCAGTCGAGGTGGCGAACCGCCATATCGAAGGCGTATCGGTCGGTCATGCCAGCCACGTACGCCACTGCTGCTCCTATCGCGAGGTCGGATCGCGGCTGTACCTCCAGCCCATCCGCAACCATTCCTGGATGCTCGCTGTAGTACTCGACGAGTGCCTGCAGCACCTCGATAACTGCTCGGGACTGCGCGAGCGAGGCAGGCCGCACATAGATGCGCTCGTAGTTGAAAGCACGCAACGCGGCCAGCGCCCCAGCTTCTTCGGTGGCCATGCCGACTTCGCCATGCTCCTCGACCGCGCGTACCACCGCGCGGACAAAGGTATTCAGCTGTTCTCGCCGGGTTCGTCCGCACACCTCGGCGATCTCGGCCGGGAGATCATCTTGAGCAACGATCCCGGCACGGATTGCGTCCTCGAGATCGTGCGCGCAGTAAGCGATTCGGTCGGCCCAGCTAACGATGTGGCCTTCGACGGTACGCGGCGCTGGCCGTGACCAGGAGTGGTTTCGAATCCCGTCAAGCGTCTCTACACAAAGGTTAAGAGTCTGTAGCACGACGTCGGCACCCCAGGGCCCGTGGTCGTACCCCTCGGGAATGAAGACGTCGAAGGCATCTTCGCTGGCGTGACCGCCGGGGCCGTGACCGCAATCGTGTCCGAGGGCGATCGCGTCGGTCAGGGTTACATTGACACCTACCCCGCGGGCGATCGATGTAGCAACCTGAGCCACTTCCAGGGCGTGCGTCAGCCGAGTGCGTTGGTGGTCGCTAGGAAAGACGACAACCTGGGTCTTGCCGGCAAGACGCCGGAAGGCAGTGGAATGCACAATCCGATCGCGGTCACGCTCAAAGCAGGTGCGCTGGTCGTCAGGCTTCTCTGCAACTGCACGATTTCCCGCTCCCTCGGCAAAAGCGGAGCCGGGGCGAAGTGTCGCACGCTCCCACTGCTCCCGCAGCTCGCGACGCACGATAGGTCCCGGCCCGGGCCTAACCCGGGAACCCGAGTGGGCGCGGACCAGGTCGCCGTCGGAATGACCGGCCATGGTGTCGGCCCAGGCCTTGACTCGTGGAGTGACCTCGTCAGCCACCAGAGGTGCCCAGCTCCGCAGCCGCCAGGTCAAGATCACGACCTGACCTGTCGGTCAGCCATCCGTCAGGTAGCGCCACCTTGGTGCGCGGCGCGCCCTGGCGCCCGCGAGGTGAGCCCAGCTCGGCGGCCGGGAAGGCAACGTCGGGATCGAGGTAGGACAGCAAGTCGTCGAGTTCGGCAAGCGATGACACCATCCCCAGGCGGTGCCGCAGCTCGCCGCCGACAGGGAAGCCCTTGAAGTACCAGGCCATGTGCTTTCGCAGATCACTCAGGCCACGCAGCTCGTCTGAGAGCGCCACCAGCAGCACGGCATGCCGGCGCAGCATGGCCATGACCTCGCCAAGAGTGGGGAGGCTTTGGGTTTGGCGGCCGGCGAAGGCATCGGCGAGATCCCGAAATAGCCAGGGTCTGCCGAGGCAGCCACGGCCGATGACCACGCCGTCGACACCGGTCTGGTAAATCATCCGCAGCGCGTCGGCCGCCTCCCAGATGTCGCCGTTGCCCAACACCGGAATGGACACGTGCGCCTTGAGAGCGCCGATTGCGTCCCAGTCGGCCTGGCCGGCGTACGCCTGCTGGGCCGTCCTGCCGTGTAACGCTATCGCTGCACAGCCGGCTTCCTCGGCAATCCGGCCGGCGTCGAGGAATGTCTGATGATCATGGTCGATGCCGATCCGAGTCTTGATCGTCACTGGCACGCCGTACCGCGCCGCCGCCCGGACGGTTGTTTCCAAGATCATCCGAAGCCGGTCCCGTTTGTACGGCAGCGCTGCTCCCCCACCCTTGCGAGTGACTTTGGGGACTGGGCAGCCAAAGTTCAGGTCGACATGATCAACGCCGTACTCGTTGCACAAGACTTCGGTCGCGCGCGCCATGATCGCAGGGTCGACGCCGTAGAGCTGAACGGACCGGACCATCTCCCCCCGGTCGAACTGGAGCATCGACAACGTTTTGCGATCCCGCTCGACGAGTCCGCGAGAAGTGATCATCTCGCATACGTACAGCCCAGCGGCCCTGTCCGGTTGCTCGCTCCGCTCGCGCGAATCGCGCTCCAGCCCGCCTACTTCGTCGTCGCTCGCAGACGAAAAGCATGTCCGCTCGCACCTCCTCAGCACGGCGGGGCGCGATTCGGCCCTGCCCGACTGCTCGCTCCGCTCGCGCGAATCGCGCTCGCCTTGTTCCCGGCATAGCTGCCGAAACGCTGCATTAGTAATGCCGGCCATGGGAGCCAGCACCACCGGTGGCTCGACGGAGAGTTTCCCGATGATGAGTGCGGGCTGAGTCTGTCGGAGCCCAGCTATCGGCCCTTCGACAAGCTCAGGGCGCATCTCGGCCTGGGAGATGGTGGTGGTTAGCAACCGACCAGCCGCTGTGCGAGGTACTCGGTCACCTTGTCCTCCGATACTCGGTCCTGGGTCATCGAGTCGCGATCGCGGACCGTAACGGCCTGGTCGTGGAGGGTGTCGAAATCAACGGTGACGCAGTACGGCGTACCGATTTCATCCTGCCTGCGGTAGCGACGGCCGATTGCCTGGGCGTCGTCGAAGTCGACGTTCCAGAACTGCCGGAGCCGGATCGCCACGTCACGAGCCTTCGGTGACAAGGCCTCGTTGCGTGACAGCGGCAGCACGGCAACCTTCACCGGTGCCAGCCGGGGGTCGAGCCGCAGCACGGTACGTTTGTCGACTCCCCCTTTGGTGTTGGGAGCCTCGTCCTCGTCGTACGCATCGACCAGGAGCGCCATCATCGCGCGATTCGGGCCTGCCGCCGGCTCGATGACGTACGGGATGTACCGCTCGCCGGTCGTTGCGTCGAAATAAGACAGATCAACGCCGGAGTGTTCGGTATGGGTCGAGAGGTCAAAGTCGGTCCGGTTGGCAATGCCCTCCAGTTCACCCCACTCACTGCCCGGGAACCCAAACCGATATTCGATATCGACGGTCCGCTTCGAGTAGTGCGAGAGCTTCTCCTTGGGGTGCTCGAAGTGCCTTAGGTTCTTAGGCGACAGCCCCAAATCGGTGTACCACCGGGTGCGCTCGTCGATCCAATACTGGTGCCACTCCTCATCGGTGCCAGGCTTGACGAAGAACTCCATCTCCATCTGCTCGAACTCGCGGGTACGGAAGATGAAGTTGCCGGGCGTGATCTCGTTGCGGAAGGACTTGCCGATCTGCCCGATGCCGAAAGGCGGCTTCTTGCGGGTGACCTGAACCACGTTGGCGAAGTTCACGAAGATGCCCTGCGCGGTCTCAGGCCGCAGGTAGTGCAAACCAGACTCATCCTCAACCGCGCCTAGGTACGTCTTGAGCATCATGTTGAAGTCCCGCGGCTTGGTCCACTGGCCACGGGTGCCGCAGTGGGGACAGGCGATCGCCTCCAAGCCGGTGGGCTTGCGGCCCTTTCGCGCTTCGAAGTCTTCTTCCAGATGATCAGCTCGGAAGCGTCGGTGACAGCTCAGACATTCAGTCAAGGGATCGTGGAATGCGG
This sequence comes from Actinomycetota bacterium, assembly GCA_046727055.1. GTDB lineage: Bacteria > Actinomycetota > Actinomycetes > Propionibacteriales > Propionibacteriaceae > Microlunatus. The sequence continues at coordinate 6,627 of JBKPBV010000178.1, forward strand.
TAACGTGCCCCGAGGCGACCCATACGCGGCGTGGCAAGATCACTGAGGAGTCAAGGCCGACGATGTCTTCCCGTTCGGTGACGACTGAGCGCCACCACTGCTTCTTGACGTTTTCCTTGAGCTCGACGCCGAGCGGCCCGTAATCCCAGGCAGAGCGGGTACCGCCGTATATCTCTCCTGCGGGGAAGACGAAGCCACGGCGTTTGCACAAACTGATGACATTGTCGAGTCGGCTGGTCGGGGTCACGAACTTCTTCTCCAGACGTATAACTGTAGCCATCCCCGGCTGGGATGGAGTCCAGCGCACTAGGTTATCGCCCCTCAGCGTAGGAGTTCTGGCCGCGAAGCCTGCGCGGGGATCTCGCCGCCCGGCTCCCGGTCCCTCAAGCGCTACGAGAGTCCGCCCCTCCCGCTGCCGAAACCCACGCTTACGTAGCTTCCACACGGTCTGCACTGTTTGCAACCCATGCAGAGGGTGAGCAACGTGCGTGAACGCAGGTTTCCGACAAGCGCGCCCATCCATGAGACTGTGATGCCAGCGAAACCTGTTTGAAACGCAATCCCCCTAGCGTCGGCAGCTCGCCGCCCGGACAACGAGGAGGCTAACCCTTGCTCGAGCATGTGGATCCGTTCATCGGCAGCTCGGTAACAGATCTTCCTGCCCCACAAGGTCTTGCCGAAACCTGGTGGTGGCCCAAGCCGCAGGTCGGCAATACCCATCCCGGGGCCACATATCCGTTCGGCATGGTTTCGGTCTGCGCGTACTCCGGCGCCTATCCGACCGGTTACGGGCTTTACGATCTGAGCACCGAGGGAGTGCCATCCCGGCTCTACGACACCCAGATCGCTTCAGGGTTTACCCATTTCCAGCAGTCCGGCACCGGCGCCATCCGGAAGTACTACAACTACTTCCGGGTCACTCCCATGGAAGAGCCGCTAGATAACCTCGGCAAAACCTGGGAGCTGCTCGAGGAGCGCGCCGAGCCCGGGTATTACGCCACGACGCTCAGCTCGGGCATTGGCTGTGAGCTCACAGTTGGCCCCAAGAGCGCGGTACACCGCTACACCTTTCCAGCGCACAAGGACGCGCGGCTGGTCATCGACTTCTCAATGGGCGGTCTGTCGATTCCCTACGGCGCGACGGTTCCGCTGCGGGCGCACATTGAATCCCTGGCACCAGGCGTCGCCCAAGCCGAGGTTGTGGTGGAGGGCGCCCCACTGGCGGCGCACTTGGAGTGCGATCCCGGCGACTGGAGGCAGCTGCTGTGGTACGACCGCCGCCTGATGCCGGGGGGCACCCGCCTCGACTTCGACCGAATCCGACCAACCACCCTGCGTCCCTTTGGCTTGATGTGGCGCGGCCCGACCAAACCCGGCCAGGTGCTTGAGCTGCGATTCGGTTTCTCCCTGCGCGGCGTGGAGCAGGCCAAGCGCAACCTCCACGCCGATTGCGGGTCAGGCAGGAGGGCGTTCGCCAGCCGCCGCGCGAAGACCGCGAGCGCGTGGCGGCAGCACCTCAACAAGATCAAGATCGAAACATCGTCAGCTGCGCGGCGAACGATCTTCTCGACGGCTCTCTACCACTCGCTGATCAAGCCGTGCTTCGCGCCTGAGGAAAGCCCGATGTGGCCGAGCGACGGACCCTATGTGTTCGACCTCTGCACCATGTGGGATATCTACCGAACTCAGTTGCCGTTGATCACTGCGTTGTTTCCGGCACGGGCCATGGAGTTGGGTAACGCGCTGTTGTCGATCTGTGAAGAGGAAGGTAACTTTCCAATCGGCTACCGGATGGCCAAAGGGGCCGATCGATTCTCGAGGCAAGGCAGTGCGCTGGCCCACACCTTCCTCGCCGATCTTTGCGAGCTTGGAGTGCCAGGCGTCGACTGGGACTGGGCACTGTGCCATATGGATACCGACCTACGACGTAACTACGGCGAGGACTATTTGTTGCGCGGGCTTACCGCGCCCATAGCGCACACGCTCGACCTCGCCTTGGGCTACCAGTGCACGGCAAAGGTGGCCCACTATG
>JBKPBV010000179.1:0-6844 GCA_046727055.1 Actinomycetota bacterium
CACCAAGGATGGTGCCAAGTCCCGTCATGTACAGGCCCATGATCCATAGGTCACCGCCAACACCTGGGGAGTTGACAGCATCGTTCAGTGGCGCGTACGCGAACCAGCCGAAGCTCGCCGCACCTGAGGGCGACAAGAAACCCGCGGAAGCGATGAGGCCGCCGAACAGATAAAACCAGTAGGCGATCATGTTGAGTCGCGGAAACGCCACATCGGGCGCACCGATCTGTATAGGCATGATCGCGTTGGCGAAGCCGGCAAACAGTGGGGTCGCGAACAACAGCAGCATGATCGTGCCATGCATGGTGAAGAACTCGTTGAAGGTCTCATACGACAGCCACTGCATGCCAGGGAACGCCAGCTCGGCCCGCATGGCCATGGCCATGACTCCGCCGAAAAGGAAGAAGACCATCGAGGTGACGAAGTAAAGGTTGCCGATCACCTTGTGATCAGTGGTGATCATCCACTTCCATGTGATCGTGCCCAGCTGCCGCTTGGGCCTCGCTAGCTCGGCGGCGGTAGCCGTACGCTGCAGCGTCGTCATCGCGTGCCCTCCTCAGTACCTGCCTCTACAGGTGAGTTGGCCTGTGCCGGACCTTTTGCTTCGCCGGTCTGGCCTTTCGCCACCAGCGACTTCAGGTAGTTGTTGTACTCAGTCTCACTCACCACGTGCACGTTGAACAACATCGCCGAGTGATAAGTACCGCACAACTCGGCGCACTTCCCAGCGAATACACCCTCCGTCGTCGGTTTCAACTGGAGGCTATTAATTCGACCCGGGATAACGTCCAACTTCTCATAGAACGACGGGACCCAGAACGAGTGGATGACATCCGGCGAGATGAGGTTGAAGTGCACGAGCTTGCCGACGGGAAGGTAGAGATCTGGGGTCTTGTTGATCGTCCCCGCCTCCCACACGTCTGACCCGACTGCTGGGTTGTCTGCAGCTTTGTAGTTAAACGTCCATGACCACTTCTGACCCACGACGTCGATCGTGACCTCCGGGTCGGCGACCTTCTCCTGCACTGCGTTCTGGGCCAACACCGTGTAGTAGAAGAGCACGGCGATGATAATGAACGGTGCGACCGTGTAGAAGATCTCCATCGGCAGGTTGTACCGGTTCTGCCGCGGCATCTTGGCGTGCCTGGTCTTGTAGCGGTTCGATGCCCACAGGATGAGCCCCCACATTATGAAACCGACCGCGAACGCAGCGATCCACGAGCCTATCCATAGATTGAGGATGTATGGCGACCTGTCGCTAGCGGGCGGCGGCAAGCCCAGCCGCTTCATCTGATCAATGAGCTCTTGTGAGCAGCCGGTAAGGGACAGCAGCCCAAGCATGGACAAGGCCAGCCAGCCGAAGCGTACCCGGCTCGCTGACCTGCTACGGGCCGGTGGCGGTGTCACGTTCTCCACAGCGGGCCGTTCAGTCCTGCCACCCACGTTGCACCTCTCGTCGGACACACCGAAGAATGATGCCCGCACCATCCTCGAAGCGGCCACCTTTCTTTGGATCACCCTAACGTAGGAACCCGCTGCCATCACCGGTGTAGGGCGTGCGTTTTTGGCGGTTCCGGCACCGCTTTCTGAACCCTTCCTCCGATGTCAAAGCGGCGTCTAAGGGGCGCTAGTTTCGAGGTGTGGCACATCCGGATTCTGAGGTCTTCTTGGACAGCTCATCAGGTGAGCCGATGCTCCCCGCCGCACGTCAGGCCTGGCTGGATGCGCAGCAGGCCGGGTGGGGTGATCCAGCTCGACTCCACCGCCCTGGTCGGCTTGCCGCCCAGGCGCTGGACCAGGCACGTGATGTGGTCGCCGCCGCCGTCGGAGCGCGGCCGGATGAGGTCATCTTCACAGCGTCTGAGGCACACGCGAACCAGGCTGCGGTCGCAGGGCTTGCATTGGGCCGGCGCCGGGTGGGCTCTCGGATTGTCACAACCGCTATAGACCACTCTTCGGTGCTCGCAGCCGCCGCGGCAACTGGCTCTCACACGGCGGTGGAAGTCGATCATGAAGGCCACGTCGACCTGGGACGCTGGGCCGCTGCTGTCCACGGCCCGGGCACGGCCGCCGCCGCCTGCATTCAGGTGGCCAACCATGAGGTGGGCACACTGCAGCCGTACGCCGAGGCGGCGCAGTTCTGCCAGCGGGCCGACGTTCCTTTGATGCTGGATGCCACATCCGCGCTGGGCCGCATCGAGCTTGTTGACGCAAGCGGCTGGTCGGTGCTGACCGGCTGGGCCGGAGCCTTCGGGGGGCCGACATCGGTGGGAATCCTGGTGATCAGGAAGAACGTCCGTTGGCGGGCACCGTACCTGACCGACGACTACCAGGACGGTCGTTGGCCAGGGGTACCCGACGTCCCAGCCATCTACTCAGCTGCGGTCGCCCTGGACTGCTGGCTCCGCTCCGGCCGTACGATCGGCGACCGTCAGCACGATCTCGTCGACCGGCTGCGCACGGAGATCGTGCAACGGGTGCCCGATGTGGACGTGGCCGGGGATCCGGTGCGCCGGGTCCCGCACCTGATGACGTTCTCCGTCCTCTACGTCGATGGCGAGACGCTCACCCTGGAATTGGACAAGGCTGGTTTCGCGGTGGCAAGCGGGTCGGCGTGCAGCGCGAGCAGCGAGCATCCCTCCCATGTACTGGCGGCCATGGGAGCGCTGACCCACGGCAACTTACGTGTCGGGCTGACATGGACGACGACAGCTGAGGACATCGATCGATTTCTCGCAGTTCTGCCGCCGATCGTGGCGCAAATCCGGTCGACCGTTGCGAGCGTCGGAAATCGCGCGCCGGCGCACGGAGGAGGAGGGAGCAGAGGCGCTCTTCCTCTGCGAGCGACGACGACGGCGGCGGACTCACAGCGCGATGCGCGAGCAACGGCAAAAGGTGCGCATCGTGAATGAGACGTCCCCCGCCTTCGAAGGGTTGTCAGTCGACTGTCGCGGAATGAAATGCCCGCGGCCGATCATCGAGATAGCGCGCCGCATTCGTGAGGTCAGCGTCGGCGCGCTCGTGGAATTGCTGGCCGATGACCCGGCCGCCGGCCCTGACCTTGCCGCCTGGTGTCGGATGCGTGGCCAAACGCTCGTCGCGTCCGATCCGCCACGATTCCTGGTGCGACGCGAGTCTTGAAACAACAAACTCCCCGCCCGTGGGCGGGGAGTTTGAGTTCCAGGTCAGTGGAAGCTGTCGCCGCAAGCGCACGAGCCGGTGGCGTTCGGGTTGTCGATCGTGAAGCCCTGCTTCTCGATGGTGTCGACGAAGTCGATGGTCGCGCCCATCAGGTATGGGGCACTCATCCGATCCGTGACGACACCTACGCCGCCGAAGACTTTGACGATGTCGCCTTCGAAGCCGCGATCGTCGAAGAACAGCTGGTAGCGCAACCCAGAGCAGCCACCGGGCTGCACCGCCACCCGAAGGGCAAGATCGTCGCGGCCCTCAGTCTCCAGGAGCGCCTTCACCTTGGCTGCCGCCCCGTCGGTCAAGATGATGCCGTCTGCTGCAACGGAGGTCTCGAAGGTCTGTTCGGTTGCCGTCATGGCTGTCATTCTAAGGGCGTCCGCTGGCCAGTCCAAGCTGAAGTGACGTGTGCCGCGTCACCATATCCAGGACTGGGCGACCCGTCGAGCGCTGGCCGCAAGCTTCTTCTCGCTGACGTTGCCCGGTGGCTGGTCGAGGGTGGACTCCTGCACTGCATACGCCGCCTCGATGCCCATGGTGCGCATTTCGCGGGAACCGATGAGCACTTCCCCTGCGATGACAATACAGGGGCTGAGGGCCGCCGCGGCAGCCTCCGAGATAGCGGCGACGACTCCCCCGCCGCGGCTGGCGAAGTCGAAAACCGAACAGCCTGTGACGACGAGATCGACACTTCGGAACGCCTTCTGACCCTCGGGTGAGGCAAGCGCAATGGCGGGCCCGGTGCTTAGCCGCCCGCCGAGTGCAATGACAGCGAACCCGAGGCCCCCGCAGGCTCCCGCTCCTGGGACGGCCGCCTGGGGCGCGGAGGCCAGCCGGGCAAAGGCCCCCAGGGTGGCGTCGGTGCGAAGCATCAGCTCCGGCTTGATGTTTGCTTCGCGACCGGCGTGAGCCGTGATACCTCGTAGCCCAAGTAGCGGCTGCTCAAGCTGTGCAGCGGGCACCACACCGACCAGCTCGGTCTCACGCAGCAGACTTCGGGCCGGCGCGAGATCAAGCTGGCTGAGCCCCTCGAGCGCTTCGACTCCTCGATCGAGGGGCAGGTCTGCGGTCGCGCCGAGGGCTGCCAACATGCCTGCCCCAGCGTCGTGGACCCAAAGACCAGCCAGATCGACCAGGATCCGCCGTGGTGCTTTTTTGCCAATCAGGTCCGCGATAGCTTCACCGACCGGTCGGGACGATTGCTCGTACGGAACTCCGACACCCCAACTGGGTCCGAGCACCTGTACTGCACTGGCATCTGACCCGTGCGCCGTCGTCACAACGATCCCGTCAACAACTTGGGTTGAGGTCGTCGCATTAACCAAGTCGGCGTACGCCACGACAAAGCCAGCGCTTGCATCCCCGATCGGCAGCACCGATACATCGGCGTACGCCGACCAGCCCGCGGCAATGACCTCCCCAGCCTGCCAAGAGGAGAGCGCACCCATGGAATCAGTCGCGACCACGACCCGCACGGCCTGTCCCTTCTTGGCTGCCCGCACCCTGGTCAGGAACTCGGCTGCCTACACCCCGGTCAGGAAACTGGGTTACCTCAGTTTTCAGACGCCTGACAAAGGATGCAACGTATGTGAAGTGACTGGAACGGGGTTAACCAACTTTTCTGACGCGCGCATGGGTTCGCATGCCGTGGTGAGAAACGGGGGCGTCGCGCGCGATGAGTACATTTGGTGCCGTGACGACCACCCCCACGTCCACTCCGCTCCGGTCTGGGACACTGCTGTCGCTGTTCGTTCTCGGTCGCGAGTCTGACCCGCGATCCGAGCGCGGCGTCGAGTGTCCTGGCGATCTACCGCCAGCCTCCGACCCTAGTCTCGTGGAGCGGGCCCGGCGAGCGAAAGCTGCCCTGGACGATCGGTTATTCATACTCGGTCACCACTACCAGCGCGACGAGGTCATCCAGTTTGCCGATGTCACCGGTGACTCCTTCAAGCTCGCCCGAGACGCGGCTGCGCGGCCGGACGCTGAGTTCATCGTGTTCTGTGGCGTTCACTTCATGGCCGAGTCGGCGGATATCCTGACGGCGCCAAAGCAGAAGGTGATCTTGCCTGATCTGGCTGCCGGATGCTCGATGGCGGACATGGCGAGGCTCGCCCAGGTCGAAGACGCCTGGGACGTACTTGCAGACGCCGGAGTCGCAGATCTCACTGTGCCAGTCACCTACATGAACTCCTCGGCCGATATCAAGGCCTTCTGCGGCAAGAACGGCGGCGTGGTCTGCACGTCCTCCAACGCCAAGTCGGTGCTCGAGTGGGCCCTCAAGCGCGGTGAGAAAGTGCTCTTCCTCCCCGACCAGCATCTCGGTCGCAACACTGCAGTGCTGCAGATGGGTATGAGCCTGGGGGACTGCGTGGTATACGACCCCCGGCAGTACAACGGTGGGCTCACCGTTGATGAACTGCAAGCAGCCACGATGATCTTGTGGAAGGGTCATTGCTCCGTGCACGGACGGTTCACCGAACAAGCCGTCGATGACGTACGCGCACGCATCCCTGGCGTCAATATCTTGGTGCACCCCGAGTGCCAGCACGAGGTGGTGCTGAAGGCCGACTTCATCGGCTCCACCGAGTTCATCATCAAGACAATCCAGCGGGCCGAGCCTGGCTCAAAGTGGGCAATCGGGACCGAGCTCAACTTGGTCAAGCGCCTCGCGCATGATCATCCCGACCTGGAGATCGTCTTCCTCGAGCAGCATGTCTGCTACTGCGCCACGATGAACCGGATCGACCTGCCGCACCTGGTCTGGGCGTTGGAGAACTTGGCGCAAGGGCATGTCGTCAACCAGATCACTGTCGACCCGGAGACTGAGCATTACGCCAAGCTGGCGCTGCAGCGAATGCTTGACTTGCCAGGCGAGACCGCTCGCGACTGATCGAATCCAAAGAGTCTGGACTGCGGCCGAGCGTGAACCTCGACGTGCGTGTCGACTATGTAAGGTCCGTGCAGCCGTTGGGCGCCCGGCCGCTGCTCGCTGCGAATATGCTGGTCCCGCCGGCCAGCGAGGATTAGCCATGCCCACGATCAACGTGCAAGGCACACCCGTGCATTATCACCGCACGGGCACCGGGCCGGCCGTGGTCCTGCTACACGGAGGCGGGCTCGACAATGCCCACTTGAGCTGGGGCCTGTTCACTACGCTGCTTGCTGGACGGGCCATGGTAATCGCCCCTGACTTGCCGGGGTTTGGTGACTCCTCGCTCGGTGCGACCCGGCCCACGGTCACCGGGTTGCCAGCTGGCTCGTCGCGAGACGAGGTGCGCTGGTCGGGCCCGCGTACGGTGTTCGGCGCCGAGCTAGCCGAGCTGGCCTGCCCGGTGCTGCTCCTGAGCGGCGAACATGATCTGATCGACCCCGGCGCGGTCCGCAATGCGGCAGCCACAATCCCGAATGGTGCTTTCGCGCTGATATCCGACGCCGGGCATTGGCTTCCCCGCGACGCCCCTGAGGCCGTCGCTGATCAGCTCCTCGATCTCCGCGGCAAAGCCGCCACACCACAGGTTGGCAACGCGCCAAGAATGAAAGGGAGATCCATGATGTTGTTGCTGCGAGCTACCCATTGATCGTCTTTTCTCTGATGTCCTTCTTCTCCGGAGCCGACTGGATAAGGCAGAGCTTGCTCCTCGCAGGGCTATGG
>JBKPBV010000180.1:0-8322 GCA_046727055.1 Actinomycetota bacterium
CTGGTGCGCATCCGTAGCCGCTGTGCCTCGAGCAGACGTCGCTCTCGCTCAAGCTCGGCGAGCCGATCTGCCAGCTCAACCTCGATCCCCGCAATGGCCCGTTCCATCCGCTCCGGACCCGCGACGTAATGGCTGGCCGGAAAGAGATACACCTCACGGTCCTCAGTGACTACCTCACCGGTCACCGGATGCAGCGTGCTCAGCCGCTCGACCTCATCACCGAAGAACTCGACACGAACCGCCAGCTCTTCATACATCGGAAACACCTCGAGCGTATCCCCACGCACCCGGAAGGTGCCGCGACTGCCGGAAAGATCATTACGCACGTACTGGACTCCCACCAAGCGGCGCAGCAGAGCGTCCCTCTCGATCTCCTGTCCCACCTGGAGCTTGATCATCCGGCCGACGTACTCCTGCGGCGTACCCAGACCGTAGATGGCCGACACCGTCGCCACCACGACGACGTCACGACGCGTGAGCAGGGAGTTCGTTGCCGAGTGGCGCAACCGCTCGACTTCCTCGTTGAGCGAGGAGTCCTTTTCGATGTAGGTGTCGGTCTGCGGCACGTACGCCTCAGGCTGGTAGTAGTCGTAGTACGAAACGAAGTACTCTGTGGCGTTGCGCGGGAAGAACTGCCTGAGCTCGTTCGCGAACTGCGCCGCCAAGGTCTTGTTGGGCTGCATGACGAGCATCGGCCGCTGCAGCCGCTCAGCGAGCCACGCGATCGTGGCGGTTTTTCCTGTGCCCGTGGCGCCCAGCAAGACGACGTCCTGCTCACCCCGGGTGATCCGCTCTTCCAGCTCGTCGATTGCCTGGGGTTGGTCGCCGGACGGCGCGAAGTCAGCCTCCACCTTGAAAGGAGCCACCGCGCGCTGCAGATCTTCAATCGGCCGCATGGCGCCGAGCCTACGTGGCAGTTCCGACAGAAAACTGTCTCTAGCCCCCGGCAGCTTGGGTCCGAAGCATCGAATTCACCATCGAGGTGAAGTCCTTGTTCAGCTGATCGGTGTTCACGTTGGGGGTGAAGTAGGCGGTGCCAATAACCGTCACGCCATCGCTCTGCCGGACCGAGGCCAGGGAGAACAAGTACAGCTTCGTAGTGCCCTGGCCACCACTGACGGTCACTTGGGCGACACAAGTCGCTCCCTTGAGCCTGGCAGTGTTCAGGTCGACATCTTTGGCTTCCTGGAACTGGCCGTTGGACGTACCTTCGGCGACACCTCGATGCCACGCTTCGCACAGCTGACCAGGGTTTGTGGATGGCGAGATCTGCACCGACTGGCCCAGGAAGACACTTTCCCCATCGGATAGCTGCGCCACGTTCTTGCCAGTTTTGTTGACTTCCCAGCCAGCGGCCGGTACCAGCTCGATCCCATTGCCGATATCGATTGCGCCACCCGCCGGTGTCTGCGTTGTCTCGGTCGGAGAGGACTGCGCCTCGTCAGTCGGGGTTGGCTGCGCCGTAGGCTCCTCTGTGGGTGCCGGCTGCTGGCTCGGAGTGATCGTGACCTCCGGCTGATCTGCGCCTCCCCGGGTCAGCACCATGATGATGCCGCCCACGGCTGCCAGGAGCACGATTGCAGCGGCCACGATCGCGATGATGATTACTGGGCTCTTCTTGGGCGGTACACCTGGAGAGCCGGAGGGGCCAGCGCCCGGCGGCTGCGGCCCGAACCCGCCTGGCTGCTGAGGTGGGTACGCGCTAGGAGGAGGCTGGGGCGCAAAGGCACGTTGCGGAGCACTCGGTGGGCCGTAACCACCCGGTTGCTGAGGCGGATAGCTACCAGGTTGTTGAGGCGGATAACTCCCTGGCTGTTGCGGCGAGCCTCCCGGCTGTTGCGGTGGGTAGCCACCTGGCTGCTGAGGCGGATATCCGCCAGGTCCCTGCGGTGGGTAACCGCCTTGCTGACCCCACTGTCCGGGATCCTGGGTCATGGCCGGCCTTCCTCCTCGTCGTAGAACCGGTCTCGCGCCTCGTCCGCCACGCTGCTCTGCCCGTGCACGGTGGTCTCATCGGGCGCCTCCGCAGCCCCCTGATCAACCGGCTGCTCCGGCTCCTCACCAGCCACGGGCGTGTCGAAGCCGGGAACGATCGACTCGTCCGGCCCGGCGGTCGTGAGCACTGCCCCCACCCTTGGCCTTGCTGCCTTGGGTTGCACCCTTACCGCTGTACCGCAGGCATTGCAGAAGGCGGCATGCTCGGCCAGCGGCATCTCACACTGCGCGCAGAACTGCAGTTCACCGGTCGCCCCGATCTCGCCTGCTCGCGGCGAACGCTCCAGCGCCGCCTCCATAAGACCGACGTGCAGCACATTGCGAACCCGCAAGATCAAGATCGCCAAGATGAGCAAACCCCAGAGAATGCTCAAGACCACGCCGAGCGTCGCATCACCGACAAAAGAGAACAGGTACGTGCCGGCCTGGTAGGCCGCGTTAGCCAGGATGGCCTCGCCGACCCCGCGGAAGTAACGCGGCGTGAAGCCGTCATAACCACGACCTAGACCGGAGAACTCGGCCACAGCGATGCCGCTAGCCGTCCCGATGATCAGTGGTTTGACGAAGCCCTCAAGGAAGATCAACGACATCCACAAGCCAGGATCCTGAGCCTGCACTCCGCCGGTCATCAGATCCCAGTGACGAGTCAGAGTGTCGAAGCAGGAGTACGAGACCCCGCTGACCACGCCAAAGGTAAGTCCGTCCATCAGGTCGTCGAATTCCGGGCGGCTAGCGAGCAAGACAGGACCGATCTGGCGGATCACCTCACCGACGATCGGTACACCCAGTGCCACCAGCAAAAACGTGCCAACTGTCGGCGCAGCACTCAGCGAGCCCTCGAAGGTGGTGGTGCCGTACGGCACCGGTCCTCGGAGGTAGGTCCACAAGATGGTGAACCCGACCGTGAGCGCACCGGTCAGAAAGAAGGCGAGGGCGGCCACGATGACCGGCTCGTCTTCCCAAAGGTTCACGTCGTACATGTAGACGATGTAGACGACCGGCACTGCGAACGCAGCTACCAGCACCGCTATCGGCATCGCACCGAAGATCGCCGCGATCAAGGCGACGATGATCGCAATAGTCAACGCGATCCGATATGTCTGCGGACGCTGGCCGGCACCTCGGGGCATGATCGAGGAGATCAGCGCAAACGAGGCGACGGGTTCGTCGGGCTTTGCGGCAAAGGATTTCCTTCGAGCGAAGTCCGCCGAGCGCTGGTCCTGGCCACAGACGTGGCAAAAGTGCGCGACCTCGGGGAGCTCAGCCCGACACCGTGGGCATTCCAACCTTGACCTCCTTTAACCTGCCAGCTGATGGGTGGACCTATCGACAAGCCCTGACTCTCGCGACACCGAGCACTGCGAGTATGTCATTGTCGGTCAGCTGTGGAAGTCAGTACGCCCCAGAGCGCAGCGACCTGGTCCCTCAGTTGTGCCACGCTTCCGGTGTTGTCCAGAACCACATCAGCCGCGATCTTGCGGTCTTCGCGGCTGGCCTGGGCGGCGATTCTGGCTTCCGCCTCGGCGCGACTGAAGCCGCTACGCGCCATCAACCTATGGATCTGGGTTTCCTGATCAACATCGACAGTCACGACGAAATCGAACTCCTGCTGTTGACCGGTCTCGACGAGCAATGGGATGACATGAACCACGACGGCAGCAATACCGGCCGCCCGCTCCAACTCGGCGGCCCTGGCGCGTACGGCAGGGTGCACGATCAGCTCGAGATCTCGGCGCGCGAGCGGATCAGCGAAGACGATTTCGGCAAGCCACGCCCGATTGAGTTGCCCATCGAGGATTACTTGTGGACCGAACCGTTCGACGATCGCAGCGAGCGCCGGAGTGCCAGGTTCGACCACCTCACGTGCCAGCACGTCGGCGTCGATGATGATCGCACCGCGAGCCGCCAGCTCCGCTGCCACGAGGGTTTTCCCAGACGCAATTCCGCCGGTCAGCCCGACCCGCACCATGCCCAGCCCTGCTTCAGGCTTGGGTTGGAATCAGGTCAGCTACCGCCGGTGAGCTTCTGACGGAGCGCTTGCAGAGCCTCGTCTGAGGCTAGGGAGCCCTCCGACCCGGCCGGTGCTGGTGCCGGCGCGCCATCGGAGGCGTAATTCGACGAAGATGTAGAGGCGGCGCCATCGGCCTCAACCTGCTTCTTGTGCGCCTCCCAACGCGCATGGGCCTCGGCGTACTGCTGCTCCCATGCCGCCCGCTGCTCCTCGTAGCCTTCGAGCCACTCGCCGGTTTCGGGGTCAAAGCCCTCCGGGTAGAGGTAGTTGCCCTGCTCATCGTAGGAGGCCGCCATGCCATAGAGCGTCGGGTCAAAGTCGTCGGCAGTCGCATCGACGCCCTCGTTCGCCTGCTTGAGCGACAATGAGATCCGCCTACGGTCCAGATCGATGTCGATGATCTTGACCATGACATCGTCATTCACCTGGACGACCTGTTCCGGAATCTCCACGTGCCGTTCGGCCAGCTCGGAAACGTGAACCAGACCCTCGATGCCCTCCTCCACGCGAACAAAGGCACCGAATGGGACGAGTTTGGTCACCCGACCCGGCACGATCTGGCCGATCTGATGGGTCCGGGCAAAAGCCTGCCACGGGTCTTCCTGAGTCGCCTTGAGGGACAACGACACGCGCTCGCGGTCCATGTCAACGTCGAGCACCTCGACGGTGACCTCCTGGCCGACCTCGACTACCTCCGAGGGATGGTCGATGTGCTTCCACGACAGCTCTGAGACATGCACCAGGCCATCCACGCCGCCAAGATCGACAAACGCGCCGAAGTTGACGATGGATGACACCACGCCACGCCGGATCTGACCTTTCTGCAACTGAGTCAGGAAGTTCTGGCGCACCTCGGATTGGGTCTGCTCCAGCCAAGCCCGCCGGGACAGAACCACGTTGTTCCGGTTCTTGTCGAGTTCGATGATCTTGGCCTCAAGCTCCATGCCGACGTAGGGCTGAAGATCACGGACTCGCCGCATTTCAACCAGTGAGGCGGGCAGGAAGCCACGCAGACCAATGTCGATGATCAGGCCGCCCTTGACCACCTCAATGACCTTGCCGGTGACGACGCCGTCCTCTTCTTTGATCTTCTCGATGGTGCCCCAGGCGCGCTCGTACTGGGCGCGCTTCTTGGACAGGATGAGGCGACCTTCCTTGTCCTCTTTCTGCTGGACGAGGGCCTCGACCTGGTCGCCAACACTGACCACTTCGAAGGGGTCCACATCGTGCTTGATCGAAAGCTCTTTGGAGGGGATGACCCCTTCGGTCTTGTAGCCGATATCGAGAAGCACCTCGTCGCGGTCCACCTTGACAACGGTGCCGGTGACGATGTCACCGTCGTTGAAGTACTTGATGGTCTTGTCGATGGCCTCGAGGAAGGCTTCGGGTGAACCTAGGTCGTCGACTGCGACCTGTGGTGGTGCCTCAAGGGAGGACGTCATGTACTAGGGCTCCGGCGGTGGTTGATGATGTTGTGGGCGTGGCTGTGACCCGATCCGTACACACGAAGAGGTTCAACCAACAGCTGACGACAATCCGACCGGTACGAGCGTGACCTACTCTGTCCGAAGTCGCGCAGGCCACAGCGACGGTTCAGGTTAGCGCCGTGTCCCAAACAGGGTCAAACACGTGCGCCGTCAATCCTGTGGGACAGGCCGCGGGGGCTCCCAACGGACGCCGGGAAAGCGGCTGAAATCGTTGTCGAACGAGACAACCGTCGCGTCATACTGCAGTGCCAATGCGGCCAGGTGCGCGTCGTTCACTAGATTGCCGCCTCGCCCGGTCGCGCGCAGCATCTGAGCCATCCGCTCGAAGTGATGCTGATCGGGATCGCCCGCGATGACGACATCCGACTCGAGAAGCGCCCTGATGAATGCGAGAGCCTCCGGAAGAGTGTTAGCGTCGGGGTGAATACGCGGATCTGTGCTTATCCGCAGGTAGCTGATGACGTTGGTCCATGGGACTATCAAGACCTCCGGTCCAGACAGTGCTTCCACAAGCCAAGTGCGCGCAGCTAGGTGTTGGTCAGCGTCCGCGTTGTCTGCGTAGAGAAGAATGTTGGCATCGATGAGCCTCATTTGCCCATCGACATCTTCCTCAGTATCTCCTCGTCTTCCAGTTCGCCCGCGAGCTGGGACGCCTTGTCAAGCGAGATGCGCGGCTTGCCCATGTTGTGAACTGGCAAGTCAACCTTGACTCGTTTGCGAGGTGAGCCGAGGCCACGTGCGATCGCCTCGTTCACGACGTCCTTGAACGACATTTTTCGGGCTGCCATCTCTCGCTTGATGAGCGCCTCGGATTCAGGGGTGAGCGTTACTGTAGTCCGCATTCAAGCATCATAGCATCAGGAGCTCTGACAGCATGATTCCCTCAGTGTGCAGCATCGTGCCACGAACGGCCCATACCCACCGACACATCCAGCGGTACTTCCAATGCAACGGCCTGGCCCATCTTGGTGCGGACCAGCTCCTCGAGTGCCTCGCGCTCCCCTGAACCAATCTCGAAGACCAGCTCGTCGTGCACCTGGAGCAACATCCGACTCCGCATCCCCGTGTCGTTAAGCGCCTTCTCCACGTCGAGCATCGCAACTTTGATGATGTCTGCGGCCGAGCCTTGGATGGGCGCGTTGAGCGCCATCCGCTCGGCCATCTCGCGGCGCTGCCGGTTGTCGCTCATCAGGTCCGGCAGGTAGCGGCGGCGACCGAGGATGGTTTCGGTGTATTCCGTGCGCCGCGCATCAGCGACCAACGAATGCAAATAAGTGCGCACGCCGCCGAACCGTTCGAAGTATTCATCCATCAGCGCGGCCGCCTCGGACACCTCGATGTTCAGCTGCTGGCTGAGTCCGTACGCGCTTAGCCCGTACGCCAGGCCATAGTTCATAGCCTTGATCTTGGCTCGCTGAGCAGGCGTGATCTGCTCAGGCTCCACCCCAAAGACCCGCGACGCGGTGACGGTATGAAAGTCCATTCCTGACTTGAAGGCCTCGATCAGGCTCTCGTCCTGGCTGACATGTGCCATGATCCGCATTTCGATCTGCGAGTAGTCCGCCGACATCAGCGCGTCGTAACCGTTGCCAACCACGAACGCCTGGCGGATCCGGCGGCCTTCCTCTGTCCGAATTGGGATGTTCTGCAGGTTTGGATCGGTGCTGGAAAGCCGACCGGTGGAGGCAATGGTCTGCGCGTACGTGGTGTGGATCCGGCCGTCGTCGGCTACCGCCTTGAGCAGACCCTCGACGGTCTGCTTGAGCCGGATTGCGTCCCGATGCACCAACAGATGCGCGAGGAACGGGTGCTCGGTCTTGACATAAAGCTGCTGCAGTGCCTCGGCGTCGGTGGTGTAGCCGGTGCGCGTGCGACGGGTTTTGGGCATTCCCAGTTCATCGAACAGCACCACCTGGAGCTGCTTGGGTGAACCGAGGTTGATCTGCTTGCCCAGCACCTCGTACGCGTCGTTGGCGGCACGATTGACCGTTGCTGCAAACCCAGCCTCCAGCACCTCGAGATGGTCGACGTCCACAGCAACACCGGTCTGCTCCATGCGAGCCAAGGTGCGTTGCAGCGGCAGCTCCACGCCATAAAGCAGGCTGGTGCCGTTACGGTGCTCGATCTCGGTATCCAGCGCATCGGCGAGATCGATGACGGCCCGGGCACGTACCATCGAGGCCTCCGCCGCCACTTTTGCCCCCGAGTCGTCGTCGCCGAAGTCCAGCGCCAGCTGGTCAGAGTCACTGAGATCCGGCGCGCCCTCAACCCGGAGCTCCCGCTTGAGATGGCGAATAGTCAGATCAGCAAGGTCGAACGTGCGCTGATCAGGGCTTATGAGATATGCGGCCAGCTGAGTATCAGATGTCAGGCCGGCAAGGTCCCAGCCGCGGGCCCAAATGGCCAGCAGCGGACCTTTGGCATCATGCATTGCCTTGTGCCGCTCGGGATCGACGAGCCAGTTCGCGAGCGCGTTCTCATCAGCCGGCCCGAGATCGGAGACGATGACGTACGCTGCTGCCCCGTCAGCGGCGGCCAGGGACAAAGCTGTGATATCGCCGGTTCCGGACCCCCAATAACCGATGATGTCGACGCCCGTGCGGTCGCCGGCTGCGTGCTCGGCGAGCCAGCTCTCGAGCTCACCGGGCTCGAGTCGCGCCGCCTCCAGGTCGAAACCGCCTTCGGGGACGACCTCGTCCTCGTTCGGCAGCGCCTCGAGCAAGCGATCACGCAACACCCGGAACTCCAGGCCATCGAACAGCTGGTGAGTCGCTTCACGGTCCCACGGGCGGCGTACCAGATCATCGAGGCTGACCGGCAGATCAAGAT
>JBKPBV010000181.1:0-9374 GCA_046727055.1 Actinomycetota bacterium
GTCTCAACCCCTTGGGCTAGAAGGGATTGAGACCATCCATGTTGCGTACCGTAGGTGATCAGCCGTCGTTGTGGGAAGCGGTTTTGCCTGATGAACTGCGACGGCTGCCGGCTGAGTTGGCTCGGGTGGATGCGGAGCTAACCACCCGGTGCGGCTCGGCCGCGATCGAGGGGTTGAACGAGGCGCTGCTGGCCAAAGCCGCCGAGGCGAAGCTGTTGCGTTGCTCGCGGGTGCGGGTCGACACCACAGTGGTGCCGTCGAACGTCGCCTACCCCACCGACGCGGCTTTGCTGGCCAAGGCGGTTGGTCGGATCGCAGCGACCGGTCGGCGGATCCTTGCGGCGGACGGCGCCACTAGGACGCGGCTGCGGGACCGGTCCCGCACTGCGGGGAAGCGGGCGCATGCGATCGCGTCGAAGCTGCGCTCGAGGGCCGCGGCCGGTCGGGATGAGGCCATGGCTGCGGTCAAGAAGGCTAACGCTGAGCTCGCTGACCTGGCCGACACCGCCGCCGAGGAGGCCGGTCGGCTGCTGGCCAACGCGAAACGGGCGCTGCGGAAAGCCAGAACCACTGCGGCGCAACGGAAGCTCGACCGGCCGGACCCGGTCGCGGGTCGGCGTCGGGGTCGCTTGGCCCGTGCCGTCAACGTTCTTGTGGAGCTGTGGGAGGCGACCCGACGGATCGCGGCCCAGACTCGGCAGCGGCTGGCCGGGGTTACCCCGGACGGGTCGACCCGGCGGGCCAGCCTGCACGACCCCGACGCCCGGCCGATCGCGAAGGGCCGGCTCGGCAAACCGGTCGAGTTCGGCCACAAAGCCCAAGTTGTTGACAACGACGACGGTCTCGTCCTCGACCACGACGTGCAGCCCGCCAACCCCGCCGACGCTCCGCGGATGGAGCCGGCGATCAAGCGGGTGGCCCGGCGCACCGGCCGCAAACCGCGCACCGTGGCCGCGGACCGCGGCTACGGCGAAGCCGGTGTCGAGGACGCCCTGCACGACCTCGGCGTCCGCAGCGTCGTCATCCCCCGCAAAGGCAGACCCACTAAAAGCCCGGCAAGCAGAGGAGCACCGCCGGGCATTCCGGCGGCACCTGAAATGGCGCACCGGATGCGAAGGCCGGATCAGCAGCTTCAGCTCGACCAGCGCATCCACGGCCTCGACCAGCAGATCGCTGCGACATTCCGTCGCCACCATCAGGCCAAAACCATCGAGTCGATGCCCGGTTTCGGACCCATCCTGGGCGCCCAGCTGCTCGTCGCCGCCGGCGACCTCCGCGGCTACCCCAGCGCCGGCCACCTAGCCGCCGCAGCCGGCCTGGTGCCGGTCCCCAACGAGTCCGGCCGACGATCCGGCAACCTGCACAAACCGCGCCGTTACAGCCGACCGCTGCGGCACGTTCTATCTGTCCGCGCAGACCAGCATGATGCGAGCGGGTCCCAACCGTGCCTACTACCTCAAGAAACGCGCTGACGGTCACACCCACGCCCAAGCCGTCATCACCCTCGCCCGCCGCCGCATCGACGTCCTCTGGGCCCTCCTACGAGACGACCGCACTTTCACGAACCGGGGCGCCCGCCCGCTCGGCTTGCGGCAACGCTTCCGCAGCGGCCGACCGGTGCGCAGCTTCGCGGTCAGCTTCCTAGTCAGGCTACGATCCCCGCCGTGATAGATGGGTCTGGTAGATCGTCTCGTGACAGACATGCCAGGCACGCCGGTCGGGGTAGGTCTGGCGCAGCCAGGCCGCGATCTGCTCCGGGTTCCACTCCAGCTCCAGCTTGGCCTGCACCAGGCTCTGCAACGCTAGGTCTCGAGCCAGCCGACCCGTCCCGCGGCCGGCGCGCTCGCTCCCGTGCCCGGTGGTGCGCCAGGTCGCCGTCGTAGCCGCCCACATCATGGGGACGGCGGCTACGTCGCAGTTCCCGCGAGACCGTCGACGGGGAGCGACCCAGTTCGTGGGCGATCGCCCGCACCCCGAGGCCGGTACGTCGCAGCGTCGCGATCCGCCGACGCTCTAGCAAAGACATATACCGCGGCCCGCGTTCCTCCTCGACAACCCTCAGCGGCGGCAGACCCCGCGTTCGGCACGCCACCGGTAGCCGGTCTTGCGCGTGATCCCAACCCGCTGGCACACTTCGACCGTGCCGACTCCAGCCATGATCAACTGCCAATACGCGTCCGCGACTGCCAGCTGCCGCTTCCGCCCCCGTCGTCCCATATCCACACCCCGTCATGTAGCAGGAGTGTTGCGACAAGTACTGGAACCTGCGTGTGGTCAGGGGTCAATTGTGAGGTCGGCCCGGGGCGCGGTGCCGGTCTTTCGACCGGTCCGTTTTCCCGGACCGCCTCCCGAACCCGGCGTGCACGTTTCTGTGCACCGGGCTCTCCACACGTCCCGAGTGGCCGAGGTAACCGAAGGTTGCTGCCGACACGCCCGGCCGGAAGTAGGCGCACCAGCCCCGCAGCGCCGGGTTGAGCCGAAGCAGCAGGGCATCTAGCGGATTGTTCGTGCCGACCCGTCGACACAACGTCTGCACCGTGGCCATCGCGGCCCGCAGGGCCTTCTTGGTGGGGTAGGTGTAGACGTAGCGCCGGTTGGTGCCTCGCGTGCGGTGACGCTGGATGCGCCAGCCGAGAAAGTCGCGGCCCTCGTCGATGTGGGTGATCAGTGTTTTGTCCGGCGACAGGCGCAAACCCATCCTGGACAACACCTCTGCGATCTCCTCGCGCAGAGCTTCGGCGTGCGCCCGAGTGCCCGACACGGCGAGCACCCAGTCATCCGCGTACCGAACCAGCCGGTAGTTGGGTAGACCATTGCGGCGACGCTTGGCCCGCTGGTAAGGAGTGGCCGCCGGGCCACCCGGCGCGTGGGCGATGTGCTCGTCCAGCAGCGAGAGAGCCACGTTGGCCAACAGCGGAGACATGACTCCTCCAACGCAGTTGGCAACTTCTGCTTTGAGGTGTCGCTGAGCTATTGGCGTGGTCCATGCCCCCGCTGCGTGATGATCACCCTGCCGCAGGGAGACCTTCCCAAAGACTCAGGAATCCTCCGCACGGCTGCTCAGCACAACGGAGTAAACGTCGGCGTTTACGCCTCGGTTATCAACGGCGGAATGATCCGCCGCGGCGACACGGTCGTGCTCGCCTGAGTTGGGATTGACCCGCCCTGTGGCGGCAGCCAGCATCGACGGCTGATGATGATGCCGTAGCGTGTGTCGCCCCAATAGCGCGTGTCTGCACCTTCGACACCTTTGATCCGAGCTGCTATGAGGGGCTCGTCAGCAGGTCGCTGGCTTCCCGGAGATCAACTGTCGCAAAGCCTTCCGTGAAGTTCTCATAGAGCACCCGAAGCGGTCTGCTCCCTTCCCCCGCCTTACCTTGATCGCGCCACAGACGGCACAACCTGACCGAGGCGCGAAGCTGCGACATCCTGGCATCAAGATCTTCCGCCATATCGAACCCCCGCTGAAACCACGGTTCGGCGGCGGAGCCACCTGCGTGCGAAACGACGAGCAGCAGGTCCCCCTTGAGCAGGTACAACTCGGGTAGAACGGTCAGCTCCGAGCCGGCTATTTCGATCGCGTCTTCAATCATCCCCAATCCCTCTGCCGGTCTCCCCGACCGCAGGTACGCTCCAGCCTGGACGTAGAGCAGCAGCGGCCAAAACACCGGCGGCGTCTTCAGGCCGTGATACAGATCGAGGCCGTCACGGATCTGCGCCAAGCCGTCCTCGGGCCGCCCGATCCCCGTGTTCGCCGCACCGAGCAGACATCTTCCTAGTGCCTTCCAAATTTGCAGATCATGTTCCTCCGCCACCTGCACCACGCGCATGGCCCGGTCTTGCACCGTCTCCAGCTCTCGCCTCCACAAGTGAAGAAAGCCCGAATGGAACAGGGCATAGGCCAGCGTGAAAGGATGCCCCAGATCGACAGCAAGGGTGACGGCACGGGTCGCGCGCTCCGCGGCACGATCGGGAAACCCGAGCATCCAGAGAACGAGCGCCGAAACTGTAAAGCTCGCGACCCCTGGATGGTTACCGAGCCGGAATCGGCCGGACCGAAAGCCCGTCGACTCAAAGCAGGCCATGGCCTTCTCCAGATGCTCCAGCCCCCCGTGAAGATCACGTTGCAAGGCGATGCTCGAGCCCAGCACGAGATGACCGTCGACTCGCATGCTCGGATCGTCTTGAGCCTCGGCTAGAAGAAGGATTTCGCGCCCGACTTGTGCTCCCTTCTCAAACTCGGCCCGATAGTTGTAGAAGCTGGCTAGTCCGCGAAGGACGGGAAAAAGCTGGCGGATTTCGCGTTGCCCCTCGAACACCTCCAGCGCGTGGCCGTACGCATCTTCTACTTCGCGCGTGTAGCCGTGAATTGCCATCAGCGCCCTGGCGAGGCTCGTTCGCAGCATGACCTCCTGCATCGCCCGCTCTGGGCTCGAGGGCGTCGACGAAAGAACTGTGAGAAGGTCGGTGGCGACCTGAACGGTGGCGTGGTACCAACCTTGTGCGTCGTAGAAGAGCCACAGGCTGTCAACGAGCTTGTTCAGCTGAGCGAGATCTTTCGCAGCCACCCAGTAGTGCCAGGAAGCACGGAGGTTTGCAATGTCGGCCGCCATCGCCGCCAGCGCCGGCTCGCGTCGCGGGCCGGTGAGATGCGCCCATTGGCGCTGAGCGAAGTTGGCGAAATACGCGGCGTGGGCTCGCTGGGTGGCCGCACTGAGCTCGGGCTGATCCTCCAGCCGCTCCGCCGCGTAACCCTTGATGGTTTTGAGCATGTCAAACCGAGGCTCGCCCTCTGTCTCCAGCTGCCGCAGCAAGCTGTTGTCCACGAGCGAGGCGAGGTCGTCCAGCGTTTCGCCCCCGCGTACCGGAGCGCATATGGACTCGATCGCTACAACAGTCGCTCCGCCCTGGAACACCGACAGCTGCTCGAACAGCTGCCGCTCCCGCTCCGTGAGCAGCTGGTAGCTCCACTCGATTGTTCCGCGTAGCGTACGTTGCCGCGCGGGCGCATCCGGGACACGTGAGACCAGTACCGTGGAGCCTGGCCCGAGTCGCTCCACGATCGCCTGCGGAGACAGGATCTTGATCCTGCTTGCCGCCAGTTCGATCGCAAGGGGAAGGCCGTCCAGCCGGATGGCGATCTCGGCCACGGATGATGCGTTGAGCGGTGTTAGGGCGAAATCTGGCTTGACTGCGGCCGCCCGCTCAACGAACAGGCCGATCGCTTCGTAGCGGGCGAGTGACGCCAGGTCAGGCAGGCTTCCGGGGTCCGGGAGGGCAAACGGCGGCACCGGGAACTCCTGCTCGCCGTAGCGGTGCAGCACAGTTCGGCTGGTGACCAGAACCTTGAGGCGCGGAGCAGCGTGCAGCAGCCGCTCGACATCGGCACCGGAATCAACGACCTGCTCGAAGTTATCGAGCACCATGAGCATGGCTTTGTCTCGCAGGCTACTCCCGAGAACGTCGTGCAGAGACTGCCCGTCCTTCGCCGTCACCCCAAGGGTCTCGGCGATCGCCGAGATAACCAAAGCCGGGTCCATCACCGAGGCGAGGTCTACAAACCAGACTCCGTCTTCGAACGCCGGGAGCGTCTCTCCGGCGACCTCGATCGCCAGCCGGGTCTTTCCGGTCCCCCCGGGGCCGGTCAGCGTCAAGAGGCGGGCCCCGTTCAGTATCCGCCGCTTGATCTCGGCTATCTGGCGCTGCCGGCCGATGAAGCGTGTGAGCTGGAGCGGCAGATTGTTGGGCCGGGCGACGAGTGATCTCAGAGGAGGAAACTTTGGCGGTAGTCCTTCCACCGAAAGCTGATAGAGGCGCTCAGGATGTGCCAGGTCCTTCAACCGGTGGAGTCCAAGGTCAAGCAGGCCAAAGCTCGCGGGCAAATCGGGCTCAACCAGCGCCCGGGTAGCGTCCGAGACTAGTATCTGCCCGCCGTGCCCAGCAGCCGCGATCCGAGCGGCCCGGTGAACGTCGATACCCACATAGTCGCCTCCGGCGAGATGGCCCTGTCCGGTATGCAGGCCCATCCGGACGCGAACCGTCGCGGGAAAAGGCGCATCTGCCAGCCTCCGCTGAACATGGGCGGCGGCATCCACGGCACTCAACGGGCTCCGAAACACCACAAAGAACGAATCCCCCTCCCTGCCGACTTCCGCCCCTTCGTATTCCCGGATCACCTCTCGGAAGATGCGATTATGCTCCTGCAGAAGCACAACATAGCCGTCACCAAGTTCTTCGAGAAGGCGAGTCGACCCCTCGATATCGGAGAACAGAAACGTGATGGTGCCGCTTGGTAGTTGATTCGTGGCCATGTCCCTTTTTAGGGACGATAGTCCTCGGGCACTCGCTCCTCAACGGCCTGCTCACACCCAGATGCTGACCCAGTCCGCCTGGTCTGCCTACCGGTCCGCGGCCTTTGCCGAGGCGAGAATGGCGCAGATGATCATGCCATCCGCTGTACAAGCAGACCCTGGCCGACACCGAGCGGGTCTTGAGCCTGACCACCCGAACACCCTCACCTCCCGCAACAATCTGTGCCGGCGCAATCGAGGCAACGAAAGATTGAAAGATCATCCTCAAGCGTCGAGCTTTCGTCATGATCTCGCCGGCGAACTCGACTACTGAGTGAGCGACCGGTCGAAGTGGTGGGGTCGAGTCCGCGGCCTGGACGGGCATCCAGCGTGGATCCGAGCCGCTGATCTGCCACAGTCGCGACCAGCTGTACCGATGGCCTGAAGCTGTGCCCGAACGCCATGCACGGTCGGACAGCTATGGCTCGATCACGGCCTCGTAGGTCACCGGCGTAAACTCATCGAGCACTTCTTGAATGCGCGCTACGTGTCGGGCGAACTCAGCGTGCCGGCGGAATGCCTCGATCTGTTCTAGGTCCTGCCAGGCGCCGAAGCTGACGAAGCGGTGGGACTGGTCCATGTCACGCAGCAGCGTGGGCCGCCCCGCGCCGGGGAACTCCACGGATGCCCATTCGGCGAGCTCGCGCCATCGGGCCAAGAAGTCCTCCTCACGCCCTGGTTTCACTGTCCATATGCCCGACGTGTACGGCCTGCCCATAATCCCTCCCAGGGTCTTCCCGGCACGCTCCCCGCGGGCAGCGGCCAGCTCCATTCCTAATACACCCCGCGTGCCATTGCCTGTCGAGGCGCCGCCGGCCTGGGACCCTGGATCTCCTGTCTGGGTTCACGGCGCAGCGTTGTAGATAAGGGCGGTGCCCACCGACTAGGTCAAGCCGCCGGCGGACCACCTTGATCGTTTTGCCAACTCGCGCTCGTGCAGGCACGCTGCTCGATGAACGTGCTTCACCGCCCGTTAACACGCCCGAATAATCCGTGACCATGCTGTGCATACCGTCCTACAACGACGTTGATAGCCCCTTTGACCGCTGACGCGCTTAGTGCACGAACGGTCACCGAAACGACGAGCTGCGTCCGAAGGGGAAGGCTGATAGCAGCGGCAGCTGGACCCGCGTCGAAGAGTTCCCGAACTCGAGCTCAGCTTTGAGGCTCGCGGTCCTCTTCGGGCTCGAACGTGCTGCCCTGGCCCTCGGGCATCATGCCAATCTCGACGCCAGCTACGGCCTTTTTCCTACCCTCGGGCTTCTCGAGATCGCGCGGCTCGGGCTGGCTCTCGTCCTGGTCGGAGGCTTCTGGACCGGCTGTAGTGCTGATAGCGGGGCCTCCTCTGCAAATCGTCGTACGACTCGAACAGTACCCCTGCAGCAGGACAAGCCGTATCAGCCGCCCCATGAAGCGCAGTCCACAACGGATACTCCGACTCGACGCCACCACGGGGCAGCTAAGACGCCGAAACCTTGAGCCGACCTTCGAGACCCAGCTCGATCGCCTATCCTCGCTCGGCCTCCGGCCCGTACCCCGGCTGCTCTACTTGCCAGGCTTCGCTGGTCGCAGGGGATTGGGGCGGGCCCTCGATATCGATGCTGCCCTGATCGAGCCGGAATGGCGGGTAGCGGTCGGTCATCAACGCCACATAAACCAGCAACCGGTAGCCCCACCGATCGATTCCAAGTGCAAAGTCAAAAAGGCCAGGCGGATAACGCGTCGTGAACAGCAACGCGATAGCCGCTATCAGCACACACGCGCCGATCAAGCTGGGAGTGGAATAACTGACGGCACGACCATCCTGCATGCTTGTGGCCACGACATAACCGGAGCCGACAAGCGCACCGACAAGAATGTATTGCGGGATGGCGAGCAGCCACTTGACCAGCGGCAGCCAACGGTTCAGCCGCTCCGGGTAGTCGAGCTCCAGCCTTGCCGGGTAGTCGGGGACATCGGCGAGAGTGAACGGCGGATACCGGTCGGTACCCAGCGCCGCATAACCGTAAAAGCTCACCCGCCACGACCACCGAATCACCCCGACATTGAAGTCGAACAACCCTTTCGGATACCTGGTCGTGAACAAAATTGCGAAGAAGGCGATCACGGTGACTATCCAGAACGCGAGCCACAAGAAAACCAAAATGATGTAGTGCGGGATCAGCAGCAACCACTTGACCAGCCACAACGCTCGGCTGGGCTGATCAAAAAAGCCCCGCACGGAAAGTGGGTAGGCGACCGGAGGTTGGTAAGGGGTGGAGCTCATGGTGCCCTCCTCGGATGCGGCGGCCCGACCCCCGCTTTGATCACTATCGATGAAGGCCTGGATACAGGTCAACGCGACTCACCGAGCAGGGCGACTGTCAGCACATTCGTAGCTGCCCGAAACTACTCGCGCACGCAGAAGGATTTAGCACGCGAGGGAGGATCAGCAGGAGACTCCAGCTGCTGCTGCCCGACGCCGAGGTCGCGACGATTGACAGCGACAATCACATGCTGCCGCTCCGGAGCCACCTGACCGCGGACTTCGTGCGGCGGCACCAGAACGCCGCCTGACATTGCCGCCCCTGCCCGTCCAGCTGCGCCCGAAACATCTCCGGTGCCAGTCTCGTAAGCCGACCGCTCAGCAGTACCTGATGCCGTCGCCGTCTCCCCAAGAGCAGGTGACCTTGAGCGCTCCGCTGCTGTCGCGCGAGGTCGCTTTGTCGCCGGTGTTGTTCCAGACGTACCAACCTTTGCTCCAGTAGAGATCAGTGCTGCTATTGGTGCCCTTGCCAGTGTGCAGTCTGACACTCTTGCCCGCGGCTAGCTTGAAGCTGGGAATGGTGTAGACGTGGTTCGCGAGATCACGGACAGTCCGGCTCATCAGTGTCCGAGTGGTCGTGCCGGTGTTTTTGATCGTCACGTACTCACGGTTTAGCTGATGGTTGGTTGCCGGTACGTCGCTTCCCGATGGGTCGTATTGAATCTTTCGAAGCTGGATGGCGCTGGCTGCGTTGGCGGTAACGCGATCAGGCTTAAGGC
>JBKPBV010000182.1:0-11587 GCA_046727055.1 Actinomycetota bacterium
GAGGACACTGCCGAAGCGGCCAGATTTATGCAGGCCTCGGGACGTAGTGTTCGGCTACTCGTCGGCCACTCCTTCGGCGGTTCTGCGGTCATAGCTGCAGCGCATCTGGTCGATACGGTGCGTGCCGTGGTGAGCATCGGCGCGCCATACCAGCTGGCTCATGTTGAACCAACTACGACGCCTTGCTGGAACGGATTCTCCAGGTAGGCGAGGCGCCGTTCCTGATTGGTGGCAAGGCCCTGACCCTCCGGCGGCACTTCATCGAGGATGTCCGGTCGGCGGATCTGCGGGGTCGCATCCGAACCCTTCGCAGGGCGCTGCTTGTTATGCATTCTCCCACCGACAACACGGTTGGCATCGCTAACGCAAGCGACATCTTCAGGACAGCGCGGCACCCGCGCAGCTTTGTTTCGCTGGAGGGTGCCGACCATGTCCTCACTCAGCGAGACCAGGCCAGCAGGGCGGCCCGAATTATCAGCGCGTGGGCTGACCCTTATCTGACCTAGTCTCCATCGCCCTTCCCGATCTTCCCTTGATGCGTGCAGGTCAGAGTAGGACTGGTAGCGGGCGAAGTTAGAAGATCTGACGGCTATCGCGCCGAGCGACTGTCTGACCTTCAGACTTCTGGAAGCCGCACGGTCGAGAGAACACGACTAGCGTCACGACGTAGCCCAACGACGGAACCACGTCACGCACGACCTGTCCAGTGTCCTCGCAATCGGGGCAGACCGGCGGTGGTGCCACTGGTTCTTTCGACCGCCGACGCGGCCGGATACCGTGACCTCCCACACCCCTGAACGAAAGTTTTAGACCAGCCGGTGGTCGACCCGGCGAGGGGTACCGGCCTTTCCCTGGCGCCTCGCTCCGAGCAGCTGTTGATCTCGGCAGCGAGCGGCAGCCATGGGCTGCCTCAGGTCACGAAGCGCCAGGATCTGTCGTGTGGCTGCGGCGAGTCCACCTTCAGCGATGGTTCTGATGACGATCGGCACCCGGAAGAATCGCCGCGGCGGCAGCGGGGTGGTGTCCGATAGCACCAAGCGCTTCGGCGACGTAGCCTGCCAGAATGCTTCCTTCCGCGGAGGTCCTGCACACGGCGGTGGGTGATATCGATATCGCCTACAACACACTGGGCAAGGCGACCGACCCTCCGGTGCTGCTCATCTCAGGTCTGGGCGCCCAATTAATCGCCTGGGACGACGCCTTCTGCAATGAACTCGTCGATCGAGGCTTGTTCGTCATTCGGTTCGACAACCGAGATGTCGGTCTGTCGAGCCATCTCGCCGGCGGTCCTCTCCCCGATCCATCGGCCAGGACGGCCGCACAAGCAGCGCCCTACACGCTCGGTGAGATGGCGGCCGACACGGCAGGCGTGATCGAGAACCTCGGAGTTGACTCTGCGCACGTGGTGGGTATCTCGCTGGGCGGGATGATTGCGCAGATCCTGGCGATCGAACGCCCGGAACGAGTCCGCAGCTTGACCTCGATCATGTCGACGACGGGAAACGGCCGGGTGGGCCAGCCGACGGAGGCCGCGCGCGCCCTGTTGCAGTTGCCCCCAGTCAGCACGTTGGCGGGCGCCATGGACCGCTCGGTGCTCTTCAACCGCGCAGTCGGCTCGCCGGCATATCGGATCGACGAGACCGAGTTGCGCGACCGAGCGGCGCGGGCCCTCGACCGCGCGTTCGATCTGCAAGGCGTCGTACGTCAACTGGCGGCGGCCATGACCACACCAGACCGGACCGAAGACCTGCACCGGCTCGACCTGCCGACCCTTGTTATTCACGGTGCTGAGGACCAGCTCATTGCTGTGAGCGGCGGGCAGGCGACCGCAGAGGCAATTCCAGGAGCGGAGCTGGTCGTGATCGACGGAATGGGCCACGATCTGCCCCAACCCCTATGGCCGACCGTGGTCGAGCGCATCGGCGGGTTGGTCGACCGAGCCGAGCAGCGGTGGACAAGATCTGCAAGCACCTCGGTGAGCTACACATAGCGGCCCTCGAAGTGGACGCCGGTGTCCAGATCATCACCGCAGGGCGCATTCTCAACGGGATCCTGACAGGTAGCAGACCAGCGGCGGCAGCCGGCATCACCACCGTCGCTGCCGCCAGATAGGCGGTGACAACGGCCGGGATTTTGGTTGAGTCTCCCAAGATCACCAGCCTTGGCGCATGTTGGCGCCAGGGCTGTATGCGCGCAGACTGGTGGTGTCCGTTTGGCCGTTCCGGGAGGTGCGCCATGCCGAAGATCCAGCCGGATCTGCCCGATATGCTGCCGCTGCTGTCGCGGGGAAAGCACCGCAACCCCCGTAAGGGCGCGTGTTTCATGGAGTTGGTGTCCTACCTTGCCGGTGAGCGATGGAGCGATCATCCGGCGTGCACGCATTCGTTGGTGGCTTCGGTGGCGCGTCTGGTCAACGACCACACCTCCGACGCGGGGCGCCCACAGCTCGCCGAGTTGATTCCAGATGTGATCGGGCTGACCGGCGACGACCTGCACATCGATGCCTTGATCAGCCTCCGCTGCGCGAGGATCGCGCTGCCGGTCGCGGCAGCCGATCGACAGCGGGTCCTCGCGGTTTCGGTCTTGGTCTGCGAGAGGGTGTTGGCACGACTCGATGGGCGCGGGGGGAACAGTCTGTCTCCAGACAGTGAGCGCGTGCTCGGGGCAGTGCCCGAAGCGGCGCAATGGGCGGGCCGCTTCACCAGCCAGGTCGGTCCCCGGCTAGCGGCCTTCCGCCGGCAGTGCGCACCGGACGCTGTCCGCTACGCGGTCGAGGGCGCCGCCCACGCGCTGATCCCGGATCCTGATGTCTTGCTACGCAGCATGCTCGTGGAGTCAATCGACGTCTGCGCGGCGTGGACCGGCAACCGTGCATCCGGTGTCGGGGTCGACGACGCCGCCTGGGCGGAAGCGTGCCGGCTAACCGCAGCGGCGGACGGTCGCTGACAACGCACCTCGGGCCCCGAGCCGCAGCTCGACCGGCGTATCTGTGCCCGCACCGGACAGCTCGAAAGGGATCCCAAGAGCACGCCGCTCAGGCGACTCGCGATCTGCAATCGAGAACACTAAACCCAGATGGGAGCCCGATCGCCTCGTGGACGGCGAAGCCGCAGCTACCGAGGACCTCCTCGTGCTCCGCCAGATACCGCTCCCATGCGTCGCCGAAGTTGACAAGCATTTCCAGGGTCCATCGCAATCGCCGGATTGAGCGGACTCGACATCGAGATCTCCTTGGGTAGCAGCGGCTCGACGACTAGTAGACGGCTCTCGGATTGAACGTTGCAGTGGCTGCGGCTCTATCAGCCGGTCCGCTTGCCGATGCACCAGCTTCCAGCCGCCCTCTTCCAACCGCGAGATCATCGTGATGCCACACTGTCCCTTCGCTGGAAGCGAGGTAATCGGTCAGTAGACGTAGGCCAGCCAGCGCGCGCCGACTATCCAGCACGGCGGGCCGGTAGCGGACCGCGAACCGGGCACACAGGCAACGATCACGTCCCCCAGAAGAGAAGGCCGAACAGGACTCGCCTCTGCTGACGAGCTTCACCCTTGTTCTGCGGTGGACCTTCGAGACGGCGGCGAAGATCTTCGGGGCGGCGTCGTCGACCACGCGCCGGTCTTCGAGGTGAGGATGATCGTGCTGAATGATCCTCGGCCTAGCACTCGGGCGTTCCGCAGCCCGAGGCTTATACTGCGGCGCCGGGCGTAATGTCGTTCCGCAGGATGGTCTCGAGAGTTGGCGGATCCATGACTGAGGCAGATTCAGAGCTGGACCGCCCACCGTGGTGGCTGCGGGCGATGTATGCGGTGTTGCTACTCGCGGTCCTCTCGTTGGTGCTCCTGGTGCTGCAGGATGTGCTCACCGCCGTCGAGCCCGAAGGCGGCGAACTGCATCATTTGTTCGTATTCGATCTGGCGTGGCCGGTGTTCCTGATTGCCGCACTCGCCACTCTGATCGCCGGTGTGGCGGCGCTGGTCGTCGGCCGGCTGCGATCGGATGCTCGGCTGACTCGATACGGGGTCTGGGCGGTGGCCTTCCTGGTTGTGGCGGTCCTCGTCACCGTCGTCACGGAGAGCCTGCAGCCCCCGACGCCTGAACACTCCTGACCCGCTGCCTGGGGTTCATAGACGGACTCTTGCCAGCGGTGTTGGCACGATGGCGGGACGCGACCCGTGGGCGAGTGTCCAACAACCCGTCCCGGTTGCAAGATATCGATCGGCCGACACCGCCGGGGCACCATCGACTCTTCCTCGCGATCCAAACCAGGTGGCCCCAGGACCCATCCACGTGGCAGACATGGGCATCATCGACACCGTCAGCCAACAGCCGTGACTGAGCCTGACCCGCGAGCCCGACGACCAGTTACAGCGTGCCGCAAGCCGACCGCATACCGATCTTCGGCCGATGCCGTCACGGGAACTGTCGCGGAAGTTAGGTTCATGGTTTGCCGAGCAGCGTTATGGATGGGTCGATAGTCGATAATCGCGATGCGATCCTGCTCCAGCTGGTTTTTGGTGACGGACGAGGTGAGGCAGGCGAGGTCGCTGCTGCGCACGGCCAACCATCGCCGGCCATCCGGCCGTAGGCGTGACTGGGGCCGGGGTGACCTGCCCACTCACTGAGACTGGCGGCAGACTTCGCACAAGATCGGCAAAGCGTTGCATCGTGTCGAGGGAGGAGCTGTCGACGAAAGGGAGGTCCCACGGAACCGGAAGCCCTCGTCGCCTGGGGCCGCCGCGGCCACGCTCCAAACACACCCCGGCCGCAACTCGTCGGCAAGAGCCAGCCCAAGGTCGAAGATGTCCTCGCGGCGACCTCGCCTATATCTTGGCCTGGCGCAGCAGCCGGATCTTCTCCGCGGTGAGGAACGCCACGGTGAAGACCTATGTGCCGCAGCTACTCACCAAGTTTGACCTGCGAGATCGGGTCCAGATCGCGGAGCGCGCTTATAAGAGTGGGCTGGCTCAGGTCGGCGAAACATATAGACCGGCCTAGCCGAGCCGTTATCCGATAAGGTCCGGCGCGGCCTTGCGGAGCGCGCCCCACACGCCCTTGGGCGCCAGGAAGCTGGGGTCAGACCGGTACAACTCAGCAATCGCCTCGGCCATGTCGAGCTGCCGGGCTGCACGCTCTAGCGTCCCCGCTGGGATCGGACCTTCGGCAATGCGGGGATGGCGCGCAAACAGCGGGGCTCTCACGTCAAGGATCCCGGCCTCGATGCTCGAGGTGATCTGCCGGCTGCAGCGGCACGGGTTCGACGCTGTCACCAAGCCACATCGATTTGCAATCACCGTACGCAAGGTCGCGCGGGCGCGCGCCACCCGCTGCCGGAAAGCGGCTCGGCCAATTCCTAGGATCTCGGCACCCTCTACGTCGGTCAGACCAATCAGGTCGCCCAGCAGATAGGCAATGCGTGCGTCCCGGGAAATGCAGAGCAACATCCCGTAGGTGCACGATATGCGGACCTCGCCACATAGCTCGTCGTACTCGACGCGGCTCGCCGCGTCATAGTCATGGTCTGCCAGATGCGCATCCAGCCACTGGCCGAATGGTACGGGGCCTTTCACCGAGGACTCCACGAACCGCTTCTTCGTCTCAAGAAGATGCCTCGACGCAATGGTGTACACCCAGGTAGTGAACTTCGATCGGCCCTCGAACGCTCCCACGTGGGTGATCACCTTGATCATGATCTCCTGGGTGGCGTCCTCGGCGTCCTGGGGGAAACCGAGAAAACGTAGAGCAAGGCGGTAGACCATATGCTGCGTCTGGCTGCAGACCGCCTCGAGCGCGTCCTTGTTTCCCTGCCCCGCCCTGCGTGCCAGTTCCTCGAGCGGCTCGTCATCGTATCTCATCGTCACCTCCGGTCGACGATCTCCCCCGCATCCGCAGAGAGCGGCTCCCGAATCAGCGACATGAGCTCTCCAGCCTCGGGTAGCTCCGCCTCGACATCGCGTGCCGCCGCTGCCGCTTCGGCAGACTCCCATTCGATCACGTCCAGCCACGTGTGGTCGTCGAGGCGGACGAGGGTGGCGCACACGAACCCCGGACAAGCGGTCCGAACTGCGTCGATCAGTCGTGGTCTGAGCGCAACAAGCGCGTCTGCGTCAGCCGGATCAATTATGGCCTTGTGGACCTGCAGCACCTGTGACATAGATCCCTCCTTCATCGATGTGCTTTCTACTCAGATGAGAGGGTGCCGCGCTCGGCGTGTGACACGTCGGGACGGTATTCGTCGATCTCCCCGGAGCCTCGCCACGATCAGCTTCATCATCTTTCGCCATCCGGAGGTTGTCGCCCAAGCTAGTCCTGGAGGCCCTCGAGCCCACGACTTGTGCCGGATCGCGCAGTCATGGCAAAGAAGAGCAGCGTCGTACGCCGACCGGCCAACGAAGCCCTTGCGGGTGTGCCCGTCAATGACCTGGCTGCGGGTGTCAGCACGAAGAAGCTGTACAGAAACGCTCACTTCACCTTGGAGCGTGCTCCAAGGTTGAGCGTTGCCGATATGAACGCGACGATGACTCCGCGGCGAGGCCTGCGCGTCGCAGAGCTTGCCCTGCGGTGGGCGTCAGTGCCGACACCATCCGGTACTACGAGAGGACGGGTCTACTGCTGGCCCGCGCTCGGACTCCGTCGGGTTACCGGGCCACGAGGCGTCCCGTAAGACTCGTCCGGACAATTGCCCGGTGAAGGTTCGCTTAACGCATCTCCATGTGCGCCCGAGGTGGAGCGGCCCGCAGTGCAGCAAGGTCATGCGGAGCGGAGGCCCGGCGCGGGCAGCGCCGCTTTGAGTACCGGTCATGGGGTTCGGCACCAGACCGCCGAAACACATCTCGGGCGTATTGATACGTGTCGAGGTTCAGCGGCTCGGGCCGAAACGCGGGAGGCGGCGCTGAGCGCGGCCTGGGTGGCTGATGGTCGTGCAGTTTCATGGTTCTGCGCCTGGTCGCTGGGACGGCATTGTGGGTTGCGGGCTGCTGGTTCGGCGTTTGCGGTAGCTGGTCGAGGATGCGCCACCAGAGGGCTGCGGCGGGGGTAGCGGTCCGGCGGCGGCCGCCGACCGCACAAGCTGGGTGGCGTCGTAGCCGGCACGGCTGAGGTTGTGCAGCCTTTCCTCGAGTTCCGGCAGGAATGGGTCCGCGGTGGCGCTGGGGATTTCTCGGGCGATCAGTCGTCGCCATTGCAAGTCTGTATGGGTGTCCGCGGCGCCGAGTCGCTTGTCAAGTCGCTGTTGGAAAGATCGGGTGGCGTTGTCGAGTTGGGGTGGCCCGGTGGGTCGCAGGTCGATGGGGTCGACCTTTGTGGCTGCCCGCCCCACCTGTAGGTCGGCGATCAACTTGGCCGGAACGAGAGCGCGCCGGACAGCCGCCCAGGCCGGCGTTTCACCTTCGGTGTTGCTGCGGACTTGGTCGGCGAGCTGAGCTACCAGGCGTGATCGGGCGTGCAGGTATGGTCCCCAGTTGGGATCGTTGGCAATGCGATCCGGGATGCCGGGCAGCCACGGCAGCGGCCCTCGCCCGATGAGCTTGTTGATGTCTTGGATCTGCGAGTCGATGACGGCAGCCTGCTCCCGGTCACTCGCCGGGTCCCGCGGCGCGGCGGCGGTGAATAGTTCAGCGACCGGATCGGCGCCGGCGGCCGCCAGCAGCAGGTGGGCACGCAGTGTCGGCCACGCCGGCTGCCCGGTCAGTCCGTTAAGCAGACCCTCGGCGCTCCCGTCGAGATTTGCAACCATCTTTGGGCTGGCGAGGTGTTCGGCAGCGAGGTGGAGGGCGTCGAGGTAGCGGGCCGTGGCGGCGCCGAGCCGGAGGGCAGGATCTTGCTGCTCACGCTGCAGGGTGGTGGCCGATTGCGGTGCTGCGTCGTGGGCCAGGATCTGCTCGAGCAGCTCAGTCGCGGTTCGCGGGTCGACAGTGTCGGGCTGGAGCACAGCGTGCGGGTCCCCGTCCCCGACCACCGAAACGTAGAGCTGGTTGGCGGAACGGCCGCGGGTCAGCATCGTGTACAGCTGCTGCCGAGACTCCACACCAGTGACGACGCCATGCATGGTGTCGGCGGTGACACCTTGCGCAGTGTGCACGGTCGTGGCGTAGCCCAATTCGGTAGCCGTGGAGACGTAACCGGCGGGCAGGGTGAGGATCCGGCCGTTCCGGGCGTGCCGCACCCTCAACCCACCAATCCTGGTCAGGTTGAGGATGGTCCACCGGTCACCGTTTTTCACCCAGTCGGTCGCGGTGACACGAAGCCTCCGGTCGTTCCGGCGGGTGATGATCAGATCGCCGACGCTCGCGGCGTTGCCGTCCGCCAACTCGACCTGCCTGCCCGGCACACTGCCGGCGAGGCGGCAGTCCGGGCGCGTTGGTTGAGGGCGCGGACCAGCTCACGGGTCGGCGCCAGCATGATCGCATCGACGCCTTGGCTGCGGTCGGCCTGCCAGGCATTGAAGACGGCGTCGAGGGTGGTGGTGGGGTCGCCGACGTGGACGCGTCGCCGGTCCAGGTAGAAGCCGAGAGCTTCCGGTCGGCCGTCGCGGAGCGCGAGGGTGGCGGCGGCTTCAGCCGGGTCAGTGAACCGGTGCAGCTCGGTGAGCCGGACCGCTCCGTAACTGGCTTCGATGTCGCGCAGCACCCCGGCCCCGATCGCAGCGAGTTGTTGATCATCACCGATCAGCCGGATGCTGCCGCCGCGCTGCACAATGAACTGAACGGCGGTGTCCAGGGTGAGCGTGTCGGCCATACCGGCTTCGTCGATGATCACCAACGTCAACCGGCCGATGCGTTCCACCCATTCGGGCAGATGGTTGCGGTGGATGGACCAGGTGAGCTTGGCCAGCGTTTCGGCGGGTGCACCGGTGTGGTCGCGGAGCTGCGCGGCCGCCGCTGCGGACGGGGCTAACCCGATCACCTCGCCGCCGCTGTCGCGCCACGCCCGCACCAGGGTGTGCATGGCAGTGGTTTTCCCGGCGCCGGCGGGCGCGATGGCGAGTTGCAGCCGCCACGCGCCCCAGAGGTAGACATGGAACGAACCAAGGCGGCCTGTCCCGCGTCTAAGGCTTTCCCGTTGGCGGCTGATTCCAGCAGGGCCAGCTCGACAGTGGCGGCATCGACGAGACGGCCGCCGGTGCGGCCCGCGGTGGCGACGAGTCGCTGCTCGGCGAGCAGGATCCGGTTTGAGGTGAACAGGTCGGATCCGGCAACCGTGTAGACACTCGAACCGTCGGTCCGCCGCAGCACGGCCGGCTCGCGGATGCCGTCCTTTGGCCGAGCTAGGGAGATCGACCGGTTCTGCAGCACCTCGGCGACGAGCAGCTCAACCAGCTCGACCTTGTCGGTTGAAATGTCGGCGGCCCGGAGGTGGCGATGTGCTTCGGCGCGGACATGCCAGCTTTGCCAGGTCGAACGCCGCTCCTCCACTGCCGCCAACACTTTCGCTGCGGTCGCTGCCACCCAGTCAGCGTCCACGGCCGGGCTCGCGGCGCAGCAGGGGTTGAGGGCGTGGGTGATCATGTTTTGGACCGCATCGGGTCCGCCGAGGGTTTCGGCGGCCTGGGTGTGCCAGGCGGCGCGCTGCTCGCCCAGGGCGCGGGGTTCGTGCTTGGCCTCCCGGGTCTCCAAGGTGGCCTGCTGCGCCAGCTGCAACGCCTCCACCGGCGTCGGCGGCCGACCATGATCACGCTGAAACCTGCTCGCCAGCTCACCCTGCCGGGTCTTGATCAACACCCGTCGCGTCGACCACCGCTGGTTCAATGCCGGGTTGATACCGACGATCTCCCGCACCGGACGCTTACCCGGATTCATGTCGGGCCGGTCCGCGAACCGCACCCCCAGCCGGTCGCGGAGATGCTGTTCCAGGGTGGTGTTGTAGGTCTCCGAGGCAGCCACCGTGGCTTTGAACAGCACCCGGCCGTCGATCGACAGCCACCGCCCGCCGAGGGTCTGCACCTTGTTCGCCACCGCCAGATGAGTGTGCAAATCCGGATCACCCGCGCGGCTATCCCGATGCGTAAACGCCCCAGCTATCAGCCCGCGTACGTTCACCTGCCGGATCCCTGCGCCCCCTCACGGGTAAACAGAGCATGCTCCTCCAGGAACCGGAGCGCGTCGTGGACGGCGGCGTGGTGAGCCCGTTCGATCTGCGCGGCGACCGACGGGTCGGCGACTGCCCACATTGTTGACACCGACTTCACCGGTGAGAATGTCAAGTCGAAGCCGGCGATTGTCTGCGCCGCCGGCCGGGAATGCTTCGCGATCGTTCCCGCCAGCTCCCGGGCATCTACTGGTGGCCGGCCATGCTCGGCCGCGAACAACTCCCGCGCCACCTCGGTCCGTATCCTGGCCCGCTCGGTAGGCGAGATTGGCCAGTCCGCCGGCAGCCCCGCCTCCTCGTTGAACGCGGCGATCCTTTTCGCCACCTCAACCCGAAACCGGCCCGGTTCGGTGTCGGAGATCTTGAACGGCACCCCCAGCCGGGCCGCCCGCCGGATGTTGGCTTCAGTGAGATCAGCGTCGCGGAGCTGTTCCAGCCGCTGCGTCGCCAACGGATGCATCCCCGCCCCGAACAAAGCCAGCATCTGCTCCCCAGTCACCGCATCGCCGGCCTCCAAGCCATCGATGCCCGCCAGGCCAGCGCCGACCCATACCCCCGGGCTCTCGCCCCGCTCGGCGTAGTAGGAAGCCAACCCGATGTGACCCTTCGCGGTGGCATCCAACGCCGCCACCTGCCGCGTCAAATAGTCGTACCCCGAACCGGCAGTGAGCTTATGAATGCTCATCGTCACAGCCCCCAAAAGGCGTCAACAGCGCTGCGGCGGTCGCATGACCCGAGGACGCCGGGCCTCGTGCAAGAGGTGTGTCCAACATCGAATTCTGAGAATGAGACGGGGTACGTCGGACGCAGTTGCCGGCTGTCGGAGGCATTACAGATTTTCGATTTAGGGGCGGTGTAACCTGACTTGGCTCACTTTCGGCGGTTTGGGGCGTGAAGTGTGTGTTGACTAGGCATTTTGGTGTTGGGGTTGTGCACTAATCGGCGGTCCCTTCTAGCCTGTCGGGCATGTCGTACGTCCGCACGGTGAGGACGGCCAGCAACGCCACCGCGGTCCAGATTGTGTATTCGAACCGGCGCGGGTCGAGGGAGATCGAGCACATCGGGTCAGCGCACACCCCTGCCGAGGTGGAGATCCTCAAGACGATCGCCCGGCAGCGGATGCACGCCAATCAGGACGCCTTGGACTTTGACGACGGCCAGCCCGGCGGCGAGGAGGCGCCGATCGTGTCCAGCCGTTCCAGGCATCTGTGGGAGGTGTTGTGCACCGCGTATGGGTGTTGGGGCTTGATCAGGCCTGCGGCCACGACGAGGTGATCAAGCTGCTGGCGCTGGCCCGGGTGGTCGAACCGGTCAGCAAGCTGGACTCGATCCGGGTGCTTGAGGAGATCGGGGTCACGCCGCCGTCGGATCCGACGATCAAGCGTCGGCTGCCGGTCTATGCGACCGACCAGTGGCGGCAGCGGCCGGCGGCGGCCTGCGCAGCCCAGGTTGGGTTGGGTCCGGCGACCCTGGTGATCTACGACGTCACCACGCTGTATTTCGAGA
>JBKPBV010000183.1:0-6553 GCA_046727055.1 Actinomycetota bacterium
CGTCCGTGGCTTTCTGGCTGCTGGCTCCGGTGATGATCTTGGGTGCTCTGGGCATGATCTTGGTGCGCAAGCCGGTGCACTCGGCTATGTGCCTGGCAGCGGTGATGATCTCCCTGGCCGTCCAGTACGCCGCGTTGGAGGCACCGTTCCTCTTCACGGTCCAGATCATCGTCTATACGGGCGCGATCTTGATGCTGTTCTTGTTTGTGCTGATGCTGGTGGGCGTCGATGTCCGGGAATCCCTGGTGGAGACGATCAAGGCACAGCGAACGCTCGCTGTCCTCGCCGGCCTGGGTCTCGGCACACTGCTGGTCTTCGCTGTCGGCGACGCGATCGTCGGTCCTGCGGTCGGGTTACAGGACGCCAATGCAGCCAATGGCGGCAATACCCAAGGCATCGCCGCTCTGTTGTTTGATCGCTATGTCTTCGCTTTTGAAGCCACATCGGCACTGTTGATCACCGCGGCGGTCGGAGCCATGGTGCTCGCGCACCGCGAGCGGCTGACCAAGCGTCGTGGCCAGGCCGACCTCGTCACGAGCAGGCTCAAACGGTACGCGGAGACCGGCCAGCACCCGGGCCCGCTTCCCACTCCAGGCGTATTTGCGCGGCACAACGCGGTGGACACGCCAGCGCTGCTGCCCGACGGCAGTGTCTCTGAGCTTTCGATCTCGGCCACGCTTCGCGCTCGTGGCACAGTGCTGGACAGTCGAGACTTGGCCAAGCCGGTAGACGAGACCGTCGAATCCATCGCCGAAGACGAGACACCGCCTACCACGGAGGACGAGGCATGACCGGGACGGTATGTCGCGAGCGTCGGCTGCCCTCCGCGGCCGTGCTCTTGGGGCGCGGCGGGGGTCGAAGGGGGTCGTCCCCCTTGCTGGGATCGCGCGCGCGGTCCGCTCTGGACGACGCAACGAGGCGACGCTCTACGTGGCTGAGGCGGGCTCGCGAGTTGCACTTGTCGCCGAGCAAGGAGGAAGAGCGGATCTGGAACGCGCGACCGGGCGCGAGCGACAAGGCCCAGACAAAATGAGCAGCACCAGTTACATCGTGCTGTCGGCGATCTTGTTCACGATCGGCACGGTCGGTTTCATGATCAGGCGCAACGCCATCGTGGCTTTCATGTGCGTCGAGCTGATGCTGAACGCCACCAACCTCGCTCTCGTGGCTTTCTCGCGGATGCACGGTGCCCTGGACGGGCAAGTGGCCGCCTTCTTCGTCATGGTGGTTGCTGCCGCGGAGGTAGTTGTCGGGTTGGCCATCATCGTGACGATCTTCCGTACCCGCCGCTCGGCCTCAGTCGACGACGCGAATCTGTTGAAGTTCTAAAGGATTGCGATGCCCCCACTCGAGATCGTCATTCCTGTGCCGGCAACCGGCTTCTTTACGCTGGCCTGGCTGCTTGTCGCTATCCCTGCGGCGAGCTCCGCGGTTCTGCTACTGGTCGGCCGGCGTGGAGACCGATGGGGTCATTTCCTTGGCGCAGCAGCGCCCCTGATCTCTTTCGCGATCGGCCTGTATTACTTCATTGATCTGCTCGGCCGGGATGCGGCAGCACGCGCCGTATCGGTGCCGCTTTACGACTGGATCTCTAGCGGAGGATGGCAAATTGACGTCGGGTTGCTGATCGACCA
Organism: Actinomycetota bacterium; assembly: GCA_046727055.1. Classification (GTDB taxonomy): domain Bacteria; phylum Actinomycetota; class Actinomycetes; order Propionibacteriales; family Propionibacteriaceae; genus Microlunatus. The sequence continues at coordinate 1,635 of JBKPBV010000183.1, forward strand.
GCTCTCGATCGTCTTCGTGTTGTTGATCACCGGCGTCGGCGGCTTGATCCATGTCTATTCCGTCGGGTACATGGCAGATGATGAGAAGCGGCGCCGCTTTTTCGCCTTCCTCAACTTTTTCGTCGCCGCGATGTTGCTTCTCGTCCTGGCTGACAACTACCTGGTGCTCTTCGTTGGCTGGGAAGGCGTAGGCCTCGCGTCGTACCTGCTGATCGGCTTCTGGCAACACAAGCCAGTGGCCGCCACTGCTGCCAAGAAGGCGTTCGTGGTCAACCGGGTCGGCGACATGGGCATGTCCCTCGCCGTCATGCTGATGCTCGCGCTGTTCGGGTCCTCGGCATTCGTCGACGTCAACGAGGGCATGCCGAATGTCAGCGAGGTCAGCGCGTTGATCTTGGGGCTACTGCTTTTGCTCGCTGCCTGCGGGAAGTCTGCCCAGGTGCCCCTGCAGTCCTGGCTGCTGGACGCGATGGAAGGTCCGACTCCGGTCTCGGCCCTGATCCATGCGGCCACCATGGTGACGGCTGGTGTCTACCTGGTCACCCGCAGCAATGCGATCTATGCCGAATCCGCGGCTGCCAGCACGGCGGTGGTCGTGGTGGGCACGGTGACGCTGCTGTTCGGCGCTTGGATCGGCTGTGCCAAGGACGACATCAAGAGGGTCCTGGCCGGCTCAACGATGTCCCAGATCGGTTACATGATGCTGGCGGCGGGCATTGGGCCGGCCGGCTATGCCTTCGCGATCTTCCATCTGCTGACTCATGGTTTCTTCAAGGCCGATCTGTTCTTGGGCGCAGGTTCGGTGATGCATGCCACCAACGACAACGTGGACATGCGACATTACGGCGCACTGTCACGGCTGCTGCCGATCACCTTCGTGACGTTCGCGGCGGGTTACCTGGCGATCATCGGGTTCCCGTTCTTCTCCGGCTTCTATTCCAAGGACCACATCATCGAGGTTGCCTTCGAGCGGAGCGCGGTCGTCGGCGGGCTCGCCCTGCTCGGCGCTGGCATCACGGCGTTCTACATGACCCGGCTGATGTTGATGACCTTCTACGGCGCCAAGCGCTGGCAGCAGGGGGTGCACCCTCATGAATCGCCGCGTGTGATGCTCGTGCCCCTCGTTTTGCTGGGAATCGCCTCAGTCATCAGCGGGATGGTGCTGAATAGCTGGATCGTCGGCTGGCTTGATCCCGCCGTGGGCGGCGGAGCGCCTGAGGAGCAGCAAAGCCTGCTGCACTTCTCGCCCATTGTGCTGGTCACGCTTCTTGTGGTCGCGATCGGCGTTGGGATCAGTGTGTGGATCTTCGGGCCGCGTCGCGAGATCCCGCTGACCCAGCCGGCGAGCCAGTCCTTCTTCACGGTCGCCGGACGCAATGATCTTTACGGCGATGCGTTCAACGAGGCAGTGTTCATGCGCCCGGGGCAGCAACTCACCGACGGCCTGGTCAGGCTCGAGAACTCCGGAATCGATGGCGCCGTGAACGGTACCGCGGCGGCGATTGGGCAGATGTCGTCTCGGCTGCGGCGGGTGCAGAACGGCTTCGTTCGCTCCTACGCGCTCACCATGACGGTGGGCGCTGCGATCGTCGGTGTGGTCATCTTGTTGGGCCGGCTGGGCTAGAGCGGAGGCGAAGATGACCATTCCCTGGCTCACCATCCTGGCCCTGCTGCCGGCCGCCGGCGCCGTGTTGCTGATCTTCACAGGTGTCCGGGCCGCCAAGCAGGTGGCGCTTGTGGCCTCGCTGATCACGTTAGCGTTTGCCCTGGTGATCGCCAGCCGTTTCAAGATCGGCGGCGGCATGCAGCTGGTAGAGCAGGCACCGTGGATCAAGCCGCTCGGGGCTTACTACGCCTTGGGTCTGGACGGCCTCGGCCTCACTTTGGTGCTGCTGGTGGTGATCATTACACCAGTGGTGATCATTGCCTCCTGGCGCGATTTCGATCCACCTGCGGAGTCGGGCGCAGGATCGCCGGCGCCTGACACCGCAGCGGCAGAGGCCGCGGCCATAACTCCGAAATATGACGCTCGGGTGTTCTTCGGCTTGGTGCTGGCTGTCCAGACCTGCGCGTTGTATCTCTTCCTGGCCACTGATGTCTTTTTGTTCTACGTGTTCTTCGAGGTCATCTTGGTCCCGATGTACTTCCTGATCGGCGGCTTCGGGCCTGGCCCACGCAGGACGTACGCTGCGGCCAAGTTCTTGATCTTCGGTTTGCTGGGCGGGTTCGTGATGCTCGCATCGGTGATCGGTTTGTACGTGCAGTCGGCCAGCGCGGGCGAGCCGAGTTACCTGCTAAGCACGCTGAGCCAGCTGGACATTGCCACCGGCACCGGTCGCTGGCTGTTCGTCGGCTTCATGTTCGCGTTTGCGATCAAGGCGCCGCTGGTGCCGCTGCACACCTGGCTGCCGGATGCAGCCGAGGAGTCCACTGCGGGCGGCGCGACCATGATGGTCGGGGTCATGGACAAGATCGGCACTTTCGGGATGATCAGGTTCTGTCTGGGATTGTTCCCCGAGGCAAGCCAATGGGCGACCCCGGTGGTACTGGTGCTGGCGACCATTTCGATCTTGTATGGGGCCATCCTGGCGATCGCCAGTCGGGATCTCATGCGGTTCATCGCGTACACATCGATTAGCCACTTCGGTTTCATCGTGCTCGGCATCTTCGCGTTCACCAGCCAGAGCCTGACTGGCTCCACGATTTACATGCTCAATCACGGCATCGCGACCGCCGCGCTGTTCGTCGTGGCCGGATATCTGATCAAGCGGCGCGGCTCGCGTGATATCAACGCGTACGGCGGAGTAGATCGGGTTGCTCCAGTGCTGGCGGGCCTGCTTCTATTCGCCGGGCTCAACACCGTGTCATTGCCTGGTCTGGCCAGCTTTGTCTCAGAGTTCATGGTGCTGGCCGGCACGTTCAGCCGACATCCGGTCTACGCGGTGATCTCCACGCTCGCAATAGTTCTCGCTGCGCTCTACATCTTGATCATGTATCAGCGCACTATGACAGGGCCGGTCGACCCTGAAGTCCAGTCGAGGGTCACCGAGCTCAATGCACGGGAGCGGTTCGCGATGGCCCCACTTGTGTTATTGATCCTTCTTCTTGGCGTATTTCCGAAGCCAATGCTGGCGATTATCGAGCCGTCGACTCAGGCCACTATGCAGCACGTTGGCGTGACTGATCCGCAGCCGAGGGTTACTGCCGAGGGAGGTCGCTGATGATCACGCTCGCACTGTCGCCAATGGAGATCACAGCACCTACCATCGAGTACGGCCTGCTGGCACCGGTACTGGTGATATTTGCGGGAGCCTGCCTTGGTGTGCTGGCCGAGGTAGCCCCTCGCGAGATCCGCCGTACGGTGCAGCTCGTCGTTACCTTCGTGTCTTTGGGTGCTGCCCTGGTAACCACGCTGCTGAACTGGGCGTCGGGAGACGAAGCCGTGGTTGCGGTCAATTCGCTGGCCCTCGACGGTCCTACCTACTTCATGTGGACCATCTTGATCATTTTCAGTGCGGCGTCGCTGCTGATGTTCGCCGAGACCAAGATTGAGAACGCCAGTGTTTTCGCACCGCAGGCCGCCGCGGTCCCTGGGACAGTTGCCGAGCAGGAAGCGACCAGGAGTCGCGTTGAGCACACCGAAGTCTTCCCGCTGGGGCTGTTTGCCGTCCTGGGGATGATGCTGTTTCTGGCGTCCAACGATCTGATCACCATGTTCGTTGCCTTGGAGATCTTGTCGTTGCCGCTTTATCTGCTCTGCGGCCTTGCCCGGCGGCGCCGACTGCTGTCGCAGGAGGCTGCCCTTAAGTACTTCCTGCTGGGAGCGCTCTCGTCAGCCTTCTTCATTTATGGGGCCGCTTTGCTCTATGGCTATTCCGGCTCCTTCACCTTGTCGGCGATCGACGATGCGCTGCGGGAGAGCAGGCAGGGTCTGGGTCTGCTGCTCGCCGGAATGGCCTTACTCGGGGTTGGATTGCTCTTTAAGTTCAGCGCAGTTCCGTTCCACTCCTGGACCCCGGATGTGTATGCCGGCGCTCCGACACCGGTCACCGGATTCATGGCGGCCTGCACCAAGATCGCAGCGATAGGTGCCTTGATGCGGGTGTTCTACGTCGCGCTTGGCGCCGATCGGTGGGACTGGCAGCCGCTGATGGCGATCATTGCCGTTGCCACTATGGCGGTCGGCTCGGTGTTGGCGATCACTCAGACCGACGTCAAGCGCATGCTGGCGTACTCCTCGATCGCGCATGCCGGGTTCATGATGACCGCGTTCGTGGGAGCTTCACAAGCCGGCGCTGGCAGCCAGCCGGGCTCGTTGACCAGCATCTCGTCTGTGATGTTCTACCTGGTCGCGTACGGGGCGGCCACGATTGGTGCCTTTGCGTTGGTGACTATGGTTCGCGACCCGACGGGCGAGGCGACCCTGCTCAACAGCTGGGTAGGACTCGGCCGTCGCTCGCCGCTGGCGGCGACGATTTTCTCGCTCTTCATGCTTAGCTTCGCCGGCATACCGTTGACCAGTGGCTTTGTCGGCAAGTGGGCGGTGTTCGCCGCGGCCTGGAGTGGCGGCATCGAGTGGCTGGTTGTCGTTGCCGTAGTCATCAGCGTGGTCGCGGCCTTCTTCTACATCCGCGTCATCGTCCTGATGTTCTTCGCCGACCCGAGGAAGCTCACAACGAGCGTGGTGCGTCCCGGCTGGACCACGCTGGCGGCGGTCGGCGTTGGGGTGGTTGCGACGGTAGCCTTCGGGGTGTTTCCAGGCCCGCTGTTGGACCTCGCCCAGCAAGCAGGGGAGTTCATTCGCTGACGGCGTCTCTGCGAGTGCAGAGAAACGGAGGAAAGGGTGCTGGCTGAACAGGCGCGAGTTGAGGTCTTCGAGGACTCGGTCCGAGCCCAGCTGGAACTGATCGAAGCTGCAT
>JBKPBV010000184.1:0-5379 GCA_046727055.1 Actinomycetota bacterium
GCCTGCGCAGCCTGCTCAATCGTCAACTGGGCCAGTCTCGGCGGAGGATTCCATCTGGGGTAGCGAGGGCGCGCCCTGGGAACAGCGCCAGCCCGCCCCAGAGCCCGTTGCGCCGCAGCCGGAACCTGTCGCATCGGAGCCCGAGCCCGTTGGGCCGTCTGAGCCGGAGGCGCCTGTCGCTCCGCACGCCCACGAAGAAGACGCCACGGAATCGGTACCGGAGCCCGAAGGCCCGGAGGGGCGGCCCGCAGGGACCGATAGCGGACCTCCGGAGGGCTCGGCTGGAGCTGACTCGGCTCAAGCCTCCGAGGGCGATCAGCAGCCGGGCCGCTCCTAAAGGCAGCTGTGCGCCTCACTGGGCGGCGCGCACCAAGTCGATGAAATAACGATGGATCCGCAGGTCGTCGGTGACCTCGGGATGGAACGAGGTGGCGAGCACGTTCTCGTGACGCACGGCGATGATCTTCGACTCGCGCAGGCCAGGTGGCACCACGGCACCAAGCACGTCCACGCCGTTGTCAATGCTTTCCACCCATGGTGCACGAATGAAAACCGCGTGCACTGGGCCGCCTTGGATGCCGTCAAGATCAACATCAGTCTCGAATGACTCGACCTGACGCCCGAAGGCGTTGCGGCGTACGGTGATATCCAAGGCGCCGAAGGTTTGTTGATCTTCGATCCCGTCCAGCACGTGCTTGGCAAGCAAGATCATCCCGGCACAGGAGCCGTACGCGGGCAGTCCCGCGTGGAGTGCTGCGATCAAGGGTTCACGCAGCTCGAAGATGCGCGACAGCTTGTCGATGGTGGTGGACTCTCCGCCGGGCAGCACGATTCCATGCAGGCCCATCAGGTCGGCAGGGCGGCGTACGGATCGGGCGTCCGCGCCGCAGGCAGTCAGCGGGTGAAGATGCTCTCTTACATCACCCTGCAGGGCGAGGACGCCGACGATCGGCGGGCGGCTCACCAGCCGCGTTCGGCGAGACGATGCGGCTGCGGGATGTCGGCAACGTTGATGCCCACCATGGCCTCGCCCAGCCCTCGGGAGACCTTCGCGATCACGTCAGGGTCGTCGTAGAACGTGGTCGCCTTGACGATTGCCGAGGCCCGCTCTGCCGGGTTGCCGGACTTGAAGATTCCAGAGCCGACAAACACGCCCTCAGCGCCGAGCTGCATCATCATGGCCGCGTCGGCTGGCGTCGCGATGCCGCCAGCGGTGAAGAGCACGACGGGCAGCTTGCCCAATTGCGCGACCTCGGCCACCAGCTCGTAGGGGGCCTGCAGCTCTTTCGCCGCCACGAACAGCTCGTCGGTCGCCATCGTGGTGAGCCGGGCGATCTCAGCCCGGATCTGGCGCATATGAGTGACGGCATTGGAGACATCACCGGTGCCTGCCTCGCCTTTGGAACGGATCATTGCAGCACCCTCTCCGATCCGACGCAGCGCCTCGCCAAGATTGGTGGCGCCGCACACAAACGGCACCGCGAAGCGCCACTTGTCGACGTGGTTGGTGTAATCGGCCGGCGTCAGTACCTCAGACTCATCGATGTAGTCAACGCCCAGCGACTGCAGCACCTGCGCCTCGACGAAGTGCCCGATCCGAGCCTTGGCCATGACCGGTATGGAAACGGCAGCGATGATGCCGTCGATCATGTCTGGATCACTCATCCGGGCCACGCCACCCTGGGCCCGGATGTCGGCAGGCACGCGTTCCAGCGCCATGACGGCTACTGCGCCGGCGTCTTCAGCGATCTTGGCGTGCTCCGGCGTGACGACGTCCATGATCACCCCGCCCTTGAGCATCTCGGCCATGCCGCGCTTGACGCGGGCAGTACCGATCAGGCTGGTTGGCGCGCTGGGAGTGGTGGTCTCGGACACGGTTAAATCCCTCATGATTGCGGTGTTTCCCGACGGAGCCTGCTGCGGCGGGGATCGCTCGCAACGATGCTTCGTCCTCAGTTTAGGTGCGCGCTGGATGGCATCGAGTTGATTTTCCACGAGCCAATCGATGCCCTCTTGATGTAGAAGTTTGATCAGAGGCGGACCACCTCGATGGTGAAACCTGTCCGTGGCGCTCGGCCGATGCGGGCGTCACATGTGAGCAAGGTGGCACCCAGGCTATCGGCGAGCACAACGTAGACCGCGTCGTAGGCGCTGAGGTTCTGACGCAGCTCCCAAGCGCGTGTCAGGAGTGGCTCATGCGGATATCTGACCGCATCGAAGTCCTGGAGATCTTCGACAGCCATCAACGAATGCATGCATCGTTCATTCCCACTCGATGGTGGCTGGCGGTTTGCTGGTGATGTCCAAGACGACCCGGTTCACCTGGTCCACCTCGTTGGTGATCCGGGTGCTGATCCGTTCCAGCACCTCGTACGGGAGCCGGCCCCAGTCGGCGGTCATTGCGTCTTCGCTGGTCACTGGCCGTAGCACAATCGGATGCCCATACGTCCGGCCGTCGCCCTGCACGCCGACCGAGCGGATGTCGGCCAGCAGCGCCACGGGGAACTGCCAGATGTCACCATCGAGGCCGGCTGCAGTGAGCTCGGCTCGAGCAATGGCGTCCGCCTCCCTCAAGATATCGAGCCGCTTCCGGGTCACCTCGCCAATGATTCTGATGGCCAGTCCAGGTCCGGGAAACGGATGCCGCCAGACGATTCCCGGCGGCAATCCCAGCTGGGCGCCCACAGCCCGCACCTCATCTTTGAAGAGTGTGCGCAGCGGCTCCACCAGCTGAAACTGCAAATCCTCAGGCAACCCCCCGACATTGTGATGACTCTTGATGTTGGCTGCACCCTCGCCGCCGCCGGACTCGACCACGTCGGGATAGAGCGTGCCTTGCACCAGGAACTCGACCTCACCCGCCTCGCCGACGACCTCGCGAGCCGCCGCCTCGAACGTCCGGATGAACTCCCGACCAATGATCTTGCGCTTCTGCTCCGGATCGGTCACCCCAACCAGCGCCGCAAGGAACTGCGCCGACGCATCGACAACCTTGATGTCCACACCCGTCGCTGCCACATAGTCACGCTCCACCTGCTCGGCCTCACCTTTGCGAAGCAGGCCGTGATCTACGAAGACACAGGTGAGCTGGCTGCCGACCGCGCGCTGCACGAGGGCTGCCGCGACCGCTGAGTCAACACCGCCGGAGAGCCCGCAGATGATGTGCTTGCCGCCGACCTGCTGCTGAATGGCATGTACCGACTCTTCAACGATGTTCGCCGCAGTCCAATCCGGTGTGCAACCGGCGATGTCGAACAAGAAATTCTCTAGCACCTGCTGGCCGCGCTCCGTGTGCAGCACCTCCGGGTGCCACTGGACGCCGGCCAGCCGGCGGTCGGGCTCCTCGAAGGCAGCTACGGTCGCGCGAGCAGAGGTAGCGGTCAGCTTGAAACCGCGCGGCGGTGCCGTGACCTCATCGCCGTGCGACATCCATGCGCTCACTGTCGACGGAAGCCCGGCGAGCAAGGTGCTCGAGTCGGTAATGCTCACCGCGGTCCGGCCGTATTCACGCATCCCCGTACGGGCCACCGAGCCACCGAGGACCTGAGCCATCGCCATGAAGCCGTAACAGATCCCAAGAACTGGCGTGCCGCCGTCAACGAGTGCCACGTCGAGCTGAGGGGCTCCAGGCTCGTAGACGGAGGACGGGCCGCCAGAGAGGATGATTGCTTTGGGCTTGCGCGCCAGGATCTCCGAGGCCGAGGTGGTGTGCGGCACGATCTCGGAGTAGACGTTCGCCTCGCGTACGCGACGGGCGATCAGCTGCGCGTATTGAGCCCCGAAGTCGACCACCAACACCAGATCGTGGCCTCGCTGGCTCATCGCGTGTCCTTCCCCGCTGCCGGTGTGCAAGCGATGAGTCTATCGGGGTGGCTACCGCCGCTGTCGGACTTCAGACACGGGTGATGAGCACCTCGCGGAGCTTTGCCGCGAAGGCGGCGGATCACCGGTCCGGCCGTACTCGCCCCCCGAGGAATCCGCCGTGGTCGCTGGGAAAGATGACGACCTCGGTCCTCACACGCTCGGCGAGGCCCTCGCCGATCGCGACATTCGTCACAGATCAGACTTGTCGGGTCCGCCCAACTCATCGGCGCCTATAGAAACGTCGTCAGCGCGTTCTCGCGGGGTCCTCCGCGAGGATGTCGTCGATCTGGCCGACAGCCTCCCTCAGGCCCTCCTCCATGCCCATTGCCAGGATCTGCTCCATCGCTTCGGCACTGGGGAAGGTGGTCTCGATCGACATCCGGGTGCGCCCGCCGCCGATGTCCACGATGTTCACCCGGGCGGAGTTCAGCGGCATCTCGGCGTTCGGGGTGCCGTCGTCGTTGGCGAAGCCGTCATTGAAGACGAGCTGACGCGGCGGCTCAGCCTCGATGATCTCCCAATAGCCCCTGGACTGGTCGCCTCCTGGGCCGGTCATGTGGTACTCGACGCGGCCGCCGGGGCGCAAGTCATGGGACGTCACCGTGGCGGGGTAGGTCGGCGGTCCCCACCACCGCTCCAGCTGGCGGGGGTCCTCCCAGAGCTGCCAGACCCGCTCCTGGGGTGCATCGAACTCAGCGTCGAGGGTCATGGACAGGGCTTCGGTGTCCTTCCGGACAGAGGTGACGGTCATCGGTCCTTCTCCTTCGTGTTGGTAACAAGCTCGGTCATGCGGTCGATCCGTCCTTCCCAAGGTTCTTAGTAGCGGTCGAGCAGGCGCCGAGCCACACGCGCCCTTCAAGGTTGGCGCGGACCACCTTGTGTCGGCCAATGCGCTCCTTGGTGACCAGACCGGCTCGTTCGAGGATGGCGACGGGCTTCTGCACCGCCGCGAAGCTCATCGGGTGGTGGTCGGCCAGCTCGGCCACACCCTCATTCGCGTCGCTCGCCCGACGCACGATGTCCCGCCGCGTCGCGTCCGCCAGCGCGCCGAACGTACGGCCGAGGTCGGGTGGAGCCGTCAGCATTTGATACAACCATATGGTTGTATCAATGGCCTTGTCAAACCGGACGCCTAGGCCCGGCCGGCCTTCTTCATCACCCGCAGCACTCCGGTCATAACCGAGGTGAAGGACTTGCCGTCGAGGCGGTGGCTAGGTGCGATCGGGACCCCCGTCTGGGTGGCAATCGACTGCACCTCGACAAATCTTCGGATCCCTTCCTGCCCCTGCCGCCGGCCGAGTCCGGAGTTCTTCATGCCGCCCATGGGCGCGTCGATGCTGCCCAACGTGGCGGCGAAGCCTTCGTTGATGTTGACGGTGCCACATTTGATCTTGCGTGCCACGCGGCGTCCGCGATCATGGTCGGTAGTCCAGACGCTGGCGTTGAGGCCATAGTCGGAGTCGTTGGCCCGCGCCACTGCCTCATCCTCGTCGGCGACCGGATAGACGCTGACGA
>JBKPBV010000185.1:0-20508 GCA_046727055.1 Actinomycetota bacterium
GTGTGCAGCTGGACGGATCGACCCGCTGCCGTTGGTCAGCCACGTGCTGCCCGCCCGCGATTGCGCCGAGGCGTACCGGTTGATCGACGATCCGCCCGCTGACCTGTTGCAGGTTGAATTGGACTTCCGATCGGAGTCAGAGTGAGGCACCAGATTCGGCTGGCAGTGCAGGAGCAGTACCTGCAAGGCGACACGATGATCGCCAAATGGGAACACGCGCAGCGGCTCGGCTTCGACGCCATCGAGCTGCGCGGGGCTGGCGACCTGGCCTTTGAGGCCCGTCTGCCAGACCTAAAGGCCGCGGCCGCAGCCGGGGTGCCGATGCCCACTGTGTGTGTGGAGATGCTGCACTTCGTCGCCGATTTCGATGCCGACAAGCGCGCCGATGCGATCCGGCAAATGACCTCGCAGCTCAGCGTGATGGCCGAGATCGGCGGGCGGCTGGCCATGACGCCCGCCTCGTACGGCATGTTCAGCACCCGGCTCCCACCGTTCGTCTCTCCTCGGTCGGAAGCTGAAGATCACGACGTCTTGGTAGAGGCCTTCGGCCAGCTGGCCAAACACGCCGGGCGGGAAGGCGTGGTGATCGCCATCGAGCCGCTCAACCGCTATGAGAACCACATGATCAACACCCTGGCTCAGGCGCGAGCCCTGTGCGAAGAGGTGGGTTCGGTGCACTTCGGCATCGCCGCTGACACCTACCACATGAACATCGAGGAGAGCGATCCGCTGCAGTCATTGGTCGACGCCGGGCCGTGGCTCAAGCACGTCCAGCTCAGCGACAGCAACCGGCTCGAACCTGGCGCAGGCCACCTGGACTGGTCGGCGCTGCTTAACGCCGTCTGGGCGATCGGATACACCGATGAGCAGGCGTTCGAGTGCCGACTGTCAGGGCCGGTAGACGAGGTGTTGCCCGTCGCCGTCACACGTCTGCGGCAGCTGGCATGGGCCTGACGGCGGCCGAGGTGGTGCAGCAGCCCGCGGACCGAAAGCGGCTGCTTCGCCAGGCCGTCACAGTGCTGATCGACAACTGGCGTGGTCATGCCACTGTGCCGTCGCGCGGCCTGTACCCGCACCAGTGGAGCTGGGATTCCGCTTTCATTGCCCTCGGGTTGCAGCACGTCTTTCCACGGCGTGGTGCCACCGAATTACTGAGCCTCTTTGGCGGCCAATGGCTGGACGGCCGGGTCCCCCACATCGTTTTCAACCCGGCGGTGCCTGACGAGGCGTATTTTCCCGGTCCCTCGTTCTGGCGATCCTCAGACCGCGTAGGACACCCGCCGGTGGCCACCTCGGGGATCATTCAACCGCCGGTGCACGCACTCGCAGCTGCCGCCGTGGCGAGGTGGCTGAGTAAGGACGGGCCGGTCTTTGCGCGTCGGATCTACGACGTACTGAGCGCGCAGAACGCTTATCTGCGGAACCGGCGCGCCGTCGGACCCAACGGACTGGCCGCGGTGGTGCATCCCTGGGAAACCGGGCTGGACAACTCTCCGGCCTGGGATGCTCCGCTGCATGCGGTGCCCGCCGATCTCCGGCTGTTTGAGACCTATACCCGCCGGGATCTCGGCCACGCCGGAGCAGGCGAACGCCCGACCGATGAGGACTACGCCCGCTACATCCGCCTGGCACTGGCGTATCGAGATCACGACTACGACGATGACTGGGTTCGCGCCAAAGCTGAGTTTCTGGTGGTCGACCCCGGGTTTAATGCGTTGTGGGCATGGTCGGAACTGGCACTGGCCAGTCTGGCGGAGGGGATCGGCGCAGATCCGGGACCGCATCTCGCCGAGGCCGACCGCATCACCTCGGCGCTGGTTAGCGGTCTGTGGAGCGAGCGGTTGAGAATCTTCGTCGCCCAGGACGCCCGCACCGGACAGCCGCAGGGTGAACGAACCGTCGGCGGACTGCTGCCACTCGTACTGCCCGGGCTGCCTCAGGCAACAGTCACAGCCCTCATGACTACCTTGACCGGGGAGGCGTTCCGAGCGCAGGACGATACAGTCAACGGGGTTCCGAGCTTTGACATGACCGACCGGCGGTACGACGCCCAGCGCTATTGGCGGGGCCCGACCTGGCTGAACACGACTTGGCTGGTGACCCAAGGGCTGCGAAGCCACGGTCGCCATGAGTTGGCGGACAAGCTCAACCTGGACATAGTGCGGCTTGTGCAGCACGCAGGGCTGAGGGAGTACTTCAATCCCACCACCGCGTCAGGACACGGAACCGACGATTTCAGCTGGTCTGCGGCGGTACTGATCGATGTGCTCTTGCAGCAAGATCGGGATGCTCGCGGCCGCGAGTAGTCGGCGAGTTGTGCGGAAGTCAGTTTTGGCTGGGGCTGCTAGCGGGGGTCCAAGCCTGCTGCAAACACCGTGATGTGTATGTGGTTCTTGTGGTTGGCCGAGTCGCTGCCGCGGTCCGCCATGTAGCGCCAACCCTCGCTATCGCGTGTGATGTTCCAGATGTGCTGGTTCCAGATCACGTAGTTGATCCCGAGAGATCTGGCGTTGGCCTTCGCCCAGGCCGCAACCTCGTAGCCAAGTGCCTTTCCGGAAGCAGACCGGTAGTCGGGGATCATGGCGTCGAGAGCGCGACCTTGTTCATGATCCGGAATCACCGATGGGCGCACACCGCTGTAGACCGAGATCTGCGGGAATCTGGCACGCATGGCTCGATGGACCTTGATTGCGTTCGGCTTGAGGCCTGTCTCGACCGCGCGCCAGCTTGATGGGATTTGGCTGGGAACTGACTTCGAGAGGTACTTGGCGGTCACCCAGCGGACGGCCTTGTCAAAGATGATCTGCATCCGGCCGTTCTTGACGACGCCGGTGATCTTGAGCTCAGTGCCCCGCGGCACTACGGTGATCAGCCGGTACTTGTCGGTGTAGGTCGAGCGGATGTTCAACGCGGTCGTGGCGTACCGGGTTCCAGTGATCTTGGGCAGCTTGGGAGGCGACGGCAGGGTGCTGGCCAGTTTTGTCAGGTACTTCGCCGTCACCCAGCGGATGAGTCCTTTGTAGATGATCTGTGCGCGGCCGTTCTGAATTGCACCGGTGACTGAGAGCGCTGTGCCTTTCTTTACTTCGGCGATGGTTCGGGAATCCGCACCGCTCCTCGTACGGATGTCAAGATCTGCGGTGGCCACGCGCTTGCCTATCACTGCCGGCACTCCGTACATGGAGCTCACGAGGTACTGCATGCTCGACCAGCCAGTGGAGCGGCCGTTGACCAACTCGGCCCAACCCCGTGCGGTCTTACCGGTCATGGTTACCCGGGCTCCGCCCTTGAGGACCTTGATCACACGGTAGGAAAGGCCTGGGCCGGTGCGAAGGTTGAGGGCCGTGGTGGTGACCTTGACCGAGCCGGGGCCGATCATCAGGGGCGGCGGCAGGTGTCTCCCCTTTGTGAGATATCTGGTCGCCACGTATGCGGTCGAGCCATCGTACTTGATCTTGGTCCAACCTTGAGAGCTGCTAATGGCCGTTACGGTCTGCCCCCGAAAGAGGCCACCGAGGATGTCGGTCTGGGTGCTCGCGCCGGAACGGATGTTGACGCCAACGGTTGCCGTCATCTGGGTCGTCGCGCTCGCCGTCTGGGGCCACATCAGACTCAAGGCCACACCGACACTGAGCAGAGCAGCGGCTGCTCGCACTTTGATCACGGTTCTTCGCATGGTTGCCTCCAGCCCGAGCAACAACAACATCCTGGAATCACCTGAGTCACATCAGTCACAAAAAACTCAAGCTGCGCAGAACTCTAATGCCGTCACAACCGTAACTGCAATACCTGAGTTGAGGATTTGGCGGAATTGCAAGGCGACACGCAGAATTCACATCGAGAATTCCATCGATGTAATTCTGTGCTGCGAGAACAGGATCTCGCGGACTGACCGTCTAGGCTGCCCGCTGTGAACACCCGATGAGCGCTGCTGGCATGCAGATGTCCGCTGAGGAGTTCGAGATGCATGTGGCTGAGGCCCTTGACGAGATTCCGGAGGAGTTGGCGGCGCTCATCGACAACTGCGTGATCTTGGTGGAGGATTACCCGCCCCCGGATCTGCCCGACACCCTCGGGCTCTATTCGGGCATTCCATTGACCGAGCGAGGTCAGTTTTATGCCGGCCTCCCGGATCGCATCCTGATCTTCCGGCACCCGATTCTGGCGATCTGTGAAACCCGCGAGCAGGTCGTAGAGGAGATCAGGATCACCGTCGTACATGAGATCGCCCATCACTTCGGGATCGGTGATGATCGGCTGCACGAGCTCGGCTACGACTAACCCCTAACTCCACCGACTTGTCAGAATCTGAGCTCCAAATGTGGTGCTCAGATTCTGACGAGTCAGAGTAATGGAGCTAGGCGACGGAGACGTAGAGCAATGCGCCGAAGGCTGTCATCACGACCAGCATGCTGAGGACGCCGTTCGCCTTGCCGTCACCGAGTGCTTCTTCACGATGGATGGCGAGGTTGTTCAATCGGAAGCGCCGGATCGCCATCCAGCCGAGCCCGGCCGTACACAGCAGCGCCACCAGCCCGAGGATCACCGACAAGAAGATCGAAATCTCCGCGAGCAAGCGCGCGACCAGCAGGCTGCATGTGAGCCCGGCCAACATGGTGCGCTGCCAGGCCAAACCGGTCCGCTCGTTCTGCAGTCCGGGGTCCCATGGCGCGAGCGTCATCCAAAGCCCACGATGATCAGCGCCACGATCCCTACGCCGGCGACGATGGCTGTGACGACGAGCAACAACGGCGAGGAGGGAAGCGGCTCGCCCAGTCGCATCGCCCGCTCGTTGCCCATCCACCTGCTGAAAGCGCCGATTCCGCACGCCAAACCGCAGAGGACCAGCACGGCCGCGGCCAGCCGCACCTCCAGCCCAAGCCGGTCGGTGAGCCGCGCGACGGCTGCGATCGCGACTCCGGCTGCAAGGAAGCCGAGGCCGGTTCGGATCCAGGCCAGGAACGTGCGTTCATTCGCGAAGGTGAAGCGTGGGTCGGGCTCCGAGCCTGCCGCGTACACGCGGCGCGGCCAGCGGCGGTCGCGGTGCTGCGTCGGGGCGCTCACATTCGCGATGCTAATGCTGAGCGTCGTCGGCGTCGCTCGAGCGCTCCGGGTTGGCCCAGCACTACCGAAACCAGTACGAGGATCGCGCCGAGCGCCTGCCATAGGTTGAAGCGCTGGTCAAGCACGACCCAACCCAGTAGGGCGGCAACAACCGGATTTAGCAGTGTGAGAAAGGTCACCGCGCTCGCTGACAGCCGCTGTAGCCCCCAAAACCAGACGGCGTACGCGAAAATCCCGCTGATCACAACGAGGTAGATCAGGCCGCCGACGTTGCGCGCTGTGAGCTGATCGGGCAGTCCCTCGATCAGCAAGGTGACGGGCAGCAGAGTCAGCCCGGCGAGCAGGAAAGTCCAACCGGTAAAGCCAATCGAGGACATTCTCTCGGGAAGGCCCCAGCGCTTCGTCAGCACGGTCGCCATGCTGAACATGATCGCGGCGCCGGCCATGGCTATCAGGCCTACGACATCCAGGCGGGCGTCCGATCGCAGAACCAGCAACGCCACACCCAGCGTCCCCAAGATGCCGGCGCCGATCTGAAGCGGGCGGATCCGGGTAGCGAGCAGTGGCACAGAGATCACGACAACCAGCAACGGGCTCAGCGAGTTGATCACGGCCGCAACGCCACCTGGCAGCCGGTAGGCGGCAATGAACAGCAGTGGGAAGAGTGCTGAGGCGTAGAGCACCGAAAGGATGAAGAAGCGGGCCATCCAGGGACGTTGCGGAATCGGGCTACCGATGATCAACACCAGCCCGGTGGGGAGCGAGCGCATGAGAGCGGCCAGCAGCGGACGGTCGGGTGGCAAGAATTCGGTGGTCAGCACGTAGGTGGTGCCGAAGATGATGGGAGTCACCGCAGCCAGGTATCCCCATCCGCCGGTGTGCCGGTCCGACGTTGCTGCGGTCGTTGACGCGCTTTCGGCCGTCATGCGGATTCTTGTTTCGTCTCCGCGGCAACAATCAAATGGCTGGACGTGGATGTACTGATCCATCGCTCGCAGTGTCCGAGATGATCCGGGCCGAGATATCCGGATTGTCGGTCCGATCGATCGATGATCATTGCTTGGCAGGCTGCTGCGATGGTGCTGAGGCTGGCGTCATCGCAGATCACTGCGAGCAGGCGCATGGTCTGCCGGATCTTGTTGACCTCGAGCGTGGCAAGGACATCAGGCGCGATGGCAGGAGCGACGACGACGAGTGGTGTCTTGGTCAAGATCAACTTTTCCAGGCTGCCGAGCAGCTCGCGAAAGGTCGCGATGGGATCGCCGCAGATGAGCACCGCTGGATTGTCCAGGACTGCCCAACCTGAGCTGGAATCGGTGATGAAGTCGCGCGAGGCGTAACCGGCTTTGACTGTAATGGTCTTTGGATCGGCGAGTTGTTGGGTGATGGATTCACGCTCCGCATCGCTGAGATTGGTCGGCTCGTCGTTCTCGGGTCGGCGCCGGGCCTGAAGGTCGGACAGGTAGTGCGGTGCCGGAGTGTCGGGCTTGAAGTGTGGGATCGTTCGGGGCGGCGGCGCGAGCATCTCGGTCGCGCGCTGCTTGTTTCGCCTGCGATCCCACAGAGCACCGAAGATGATCGCCCCGAGTCCGGCAATGATCAGCACGATCAGGCCGATGCTCCACGGATCCATTCGTTCAGAGTGCCATACATGGAGGTCTGGCCCCGAGGGACGGGAGTCGGGGCATACTCGGCCGGGCTCGCGTCTTGTTCAACTCTTCGACGCTGACATGACTAGTTCAGCGAATCCGGCCGAAGGGCCGTTCGGGTGGCGCTAAAGATGAAAGGACCGGCTCGTCCAACCGACGCTCGATGGCTCGCCACTGACAACAGAGCGTTTCCAACTGCGCCCAGGTTCCGACGGCCTCGGGCCCGGCCAGCGCGACCATCCGGGCTCCACTATCGCGTACGGCTGCGACCTCCGCTCGGTTTCTGGCGATCCTTGAGTCGCGCGTGATGATCAGCCATCCCAACGACGCTACCCGAGGAATCCACACGTCATCCTTGATGGCGGTGGACGTTAATAGGCACGCAGGACGAGTCCTGCGATGCCGTGTTCCGCCGGGGTCTCCGGGATAGGTCACGTCGGCTCGGACCTGAACGAGGATCTTTGCCAACCCGAGGACGTCGGCGTCGAAGTAGAAGCGGACGACAGCCGGCTTCCTCGGCCGCATCACGCCGCTCGGGCCGATGTTTCGTACGCCAACGCCCAGCGCACGTCATCAAGATCAAGATCGAATGCCTCAGCCACCTCCGCCAAGTCCTCGCCGGACTCGACGTGCTCCCAAAGTGCCTCGGTGCTAATTCCTTTGATCGCCGGCCTGCCGAAGCGGACGTCGGGCGCCATGCGCACAGGCGACTGCGGGTCGTCATGCGGACGCCAACTCACAGCGATGTCTTCGGCCCACTCCACCCGTCGGACGAACGCTTCGGCGACTGGTGTCAGCAGGAGTTGATCGTTCGCCACGGCAACGAGGCAAAGGTCAGGATCAAGACGCGCATCCCGCTGCACCTCAAGCAACAGCTCCCGGCCAGGGCCAACGAAGGGACGGTGATGCGCAAGGGGATAGGGCGTCCCGTACTCATCACGCAAGCGATCAATAACGATGCGTAGCTCCGACAGGGCAACTCCGTGCCTCCGTCGGTACTCCCGCAAAAGTCCAGCTTCGACGAATTCAGCCCATGTAACGGAACGTCCGCTTGTGGGGTCCGTCCGGATCACGGGCCGGTAGCTGCGATTTCGGTATGTGCCACCGTCTAGCCACCAGTGCAGCGTTGACTGCGGCACACGCAGGAGGCGGGAAGCCTCCGCTTCTGAGAACATCTCTCGATCGAGCACGCTTGCGTTCATCACAGGAAAGTCTGGCATCAAGAACCGACATTGCTGTCCGACTCGCGCTGCACAGTGATCTGGATGCGGGTTCGATTGCCCCAATCCGAAGCGCATTTAGAGTGGAAGGGCCGACGACTGCGAAGGCGTCAAAGATGCGATTCGAAAGCTGGGTAGAGCGTCAGATCCGCGAGGCCATTGAGCGCGGCGAGTTCGACAACCTGCCCGGGCAAGGCGAGCCGATCAGAGGCCTAAACGGTCGCGACGATGAGAACTGGTGGGTCAAGGCTTACCTAGAGCGGGAGCAGCTTCCCCTTCCGCTGCCGACCGCACTGGCACTCCGCAAGCAAGTTAGGGAACTCCCCGAGACACTAGCCGATGTGCCTGACGAGGAATCCGTACGCGAGATCGTAAGGGATCTCAACCATCGAATCGCCGAATCGCACCGGATTCGGGTAGACGGTCCGCCGATCGTCATCGGTCTTGTCAGTGTGGAACGCGCTGTAGCTGATTGGCGTCGCCGCCGGTCCTGAGAGTTCGCTTTTCCGCACACGGTCGCTAATGAGCCTGCTCCGACGCACCGACAACGACTGTGCCTTCTTGAGATCATGCCGGGGCTGCGAGCCGACACGAGCCAACGTGACTTCTACGTCCACCTACTCCGCGGTCGCGCGTACCCGGTCCAAATCATCTTGGGAGAGGGGGACCCGGGCCCTCCAGCCCACCGCATTCGGTTAGATCGCGCGCCGCCGGCCAGCGTGGGGCACATCCACCGGATACCTGGCAAACACTTCCCGCTAGAAGATCAGTCGCCAGCCTCGCCGAGTTGATCACCGCGCAGGCCGTGATGTCATGGCGGGATCAGGCGAGCGCTTGGCGCGAAGGCTGAGACCTTGGAATCGGGGTTCCATCATCCGGTGCGCCAGCAATCGAGGCGGTCGTGAGGTTCATCAGCGTGAACATGTCGCAGTATTGCGTGATCTCGACCATGCGACCGTCCTGGACCCTGATTAGGTCCCACGCAGCGAACTTCACAGGGCGGCCCGTGCCGCTGAGGCCGGCGAACTCTCCGTGGTGTGTTCCCTTGTAAGTCACCCACGTGCTCACAAGATCACTTTCGCAGACTAGATGTCGCGGGTCGGCTCTCAGGTCAGGGAAGGCTTCGATGAAGCTTCCGATCGACTGCTTAAGCTGAGAGAGATCGGCTCCGGCGCCGGCATGTCCGCGGAGATTCTTAGAGCAGATCTCATCGAGCTTGTGGAGAGAGCCGTCGTTGATCATTTGGTAGAACTGCCGCGCGACCGCCTTCGGATGGTCATTCACCTCATACTCTCTTCGGAGTCCTTGCTCGCGCTGCGCGCTTCGAGGATCTCTTTCACCTTCTGGAACTGGACCGCGTCGACCTTCTTAGCTTCCGCGGCCATCACCGGCGCCAGCATCCGCCACAGACCGCGTGGCCTCAGCTCGGTGTCACAGGTGACCAGGGTGCCACCCTCATGGGCGCGGAATGAGAACTCGGCGGTCGCAGGGAATGGGCGCCCGTACTCGAAGACGATGCGCTCGGGCCGTTCGTACGCTGTCACGATCCACGGCATTACGACCTCCTTGCGACCCATCCTGCGGGTGTCGACCCCGGTTGAGCCCTCGGTTAGGTCGCCGTTGTAGGTAACGTCGACGATCTCGCTCGACCAGTCCTTCGCGTTGCGGGGGTCTGTAAGATAGGCGAACGTCTCATCGAGGGGCCTCCGGATCACTATCGATGTCTTGATGCGTGCCATGACCTCCTCCTTTCCCTTGTAGCCTGCACCCGGCGGGGGTGGGAAGCATGGGGAGGTCTCCCTATCTTGCGACTGATTCTGCTCCGAGGTGGATGGCGGCGAAAGCAGCGGCTTCGGTACGGCTGCGCAACCCAAGCTTGGACAAGAGATTGCTCACGTGGTGACCTGCCGTCTTTTTGCTGATGAACAGACGCGCAGCAATCTCGGCGTTGGACAGCCCCTGCGCGACAAGCCGCAGCACCTCGACCTCGCGGTTGCTCAGGAGCTCGAGATTCTTCGGACCGGTCCGCCCCTTGACGCCGAGATCGCGGAGAAATGCGGCGGCCGCATCTGCATCTGGGATTGCGCCTAGCCGTCGAACGCCGCCAAGGCCGCGCGAGCTTCAGAGATCGCAACGGGTCGGTCTCGTTCCACCAGAGCTCGGGCCAGCTCCATCCGCGCACGGCATGCCTGGAGCGCCAGCGAGGCCTCGCTAAAGGTTTGGGCGGCCCGACGCAAGACCGAAGTGGCCTCGTCTCGCGAATACGCAGAGGCCACCTCGCAGCGAACAAAGCTTCACCGCGATGCCGTTTGCTTTTGGTCAACCCAGCAACAACTGTCAACTGCGCGGCTGCGTCGGTGGCGGCCTCAAGATCCCCACGACCGATGTGGGCATCAACCAGAACCCTCTACAGCGGGAACGCAGCAACGGTCAGACCGCCGAGCTGCTCGAGGCGTTGCACCAACCGAGTCGATGCGGTGTCGGGCGACGCAACAGCCAGAAGAAACGCATCACGTGACTCGATGCGGCAGGAGTCAGTCCGAGGCGTTGGGCAGGGCGCCGGTGCGGATCACATCCACGGCAATGTCGTGCAGCTTGCGATTGGCCTGCTGGCTGGTACGAACCAGCACTTTGAAAGCACCATTGGCATCCAGCTCGTAATGGGCCATCACAATTCCCATTGCTGTGCCGATGGTTCGGTTTGTCTGCAGTGCTTGCTGCAGCTGGCCGACCGCGGTTTCGGCCACGTCGATGGCGCTGTCGCGCAGCTGGTTCATCTCGTAATGAGCTCGTACGCGTGACACAAGCTCGGCAGAGTTGAACGGCTTGACCACGAAGTCATCGGCACCGGCAGCAAACGCCGCTATCGCAGATTCGGCGTCGGCCCGCGCGGTCAGGACGACCACCGGCAGCCGGGCCATCCGCTCGTCTTGTCGCAGCGCAGTGAGAACGTCCAGCCCGCTCTGCCCGGGCAGCATTAGGTCGGTGATCACCAGGTCCGGTGGGTTGCTGTCCAGCAACGTAAGTGCGGTCTCCGCATCGGCCGCATCCTCCACGGCGTACCCGTCCTTGGTGAACAGCTTGATCAAGTAGCCACGAAGATCGGGCTCGTCTTCGATGATCAAGAGGCGCGGCCGATCGGCGGCCGGCTCACCCTTGGGTTGCGGCTCGGTAGCGCTTTCGCGCAGGTCGGTCGCCGCCGGAGACCCGTTGTAGCGGGGCAGTCGCACCACGAACCGGCTGCCTACGCCGGGCTCACTGTCCACCTCGACAGATCCGCCATGCGCGGCGGTCATCTCAGTGACGAGTGACAGGCCGATCCCAGAGCCCGGTTGTTGATCGCTATTGGCTGCGCGATGGAATCTCTGGAAGATCTGGGTCTGCTCCGAGCGGGGAATACCAACGCCAGTGTCGGAGACAGTGAGGACCACGTGGTTGTCGTCTCCGCGCAGGCTCACCGCGACCTCACCTTCGCGAGTGAACTTCAGCGCATTGTCAACCAGGTTGCTCACGATGGTGGTCCACATGGTGCGGTCGACGTACGCCCTGAGCGGTTCAGCCGGCACGTCGATGTGGAGCTTGAGCCGTCCTTCGGCGGCCGGCCGGTAACCCTCGACCATGTCTACGGTCACCGAAGCCAGATCGATGTCCTCCCGATTCGGAATCAGCGCACCAGATTCGGTCCGGGAGATGTCCAACAACGTATCGACGACTCTCTGCAGCCGGTCAGCGGCCCGGATCGAGGTCTCCACGGTGAGCCGAGCGGCGGCGGGAAGCACCACGCCCGGCTCATTCAGGATGTCCTGTAAGGGGGCGAGAAGCATTGTCAGCGGCGCACGCAATTCATGACTGACGTTCTGGAAGAACTCAGCCCGGGCTCGATCCAGCTCGGCGAGAGCTCGCTGGCGCTTGCGTTCATTCTGGTAGGAGACCGCGTCGGTGATCATGACACCCAGTTGCCGCGCGGCCATCGCTGCGAAAGCGGTGTATGCCTCGTCTGGTCGCCAGTAGGGATTGACACCAATCACCAGCACACCCACAGGCCTCCGGGTGCCCAACAAGACCACCGGCAGTACGAAGGCCTGGTCGGGTGTCAGTGGTCCCAGCGGTCCGGGTGCGAAAACGCCGGGGTGCCGCTCGCGCAGCCCGGATATCAGCGCTGTGCCGCTGTGTTCCATGACCTCGAGCACCGGTCCGCTCGTCGGTGCGGGCTCGACGAGTTCGCACCCACCAGCGGCGGCCTCCTCGAAGCCGTACCCGGCGATCCGTCGTGGACGCTGCGCAGAGTGATCTTGCAGGAACACCGCGACGAAGGGGACGCTCTCCCGGGTCTTGCCGATCACCTCAACGGCTGCGCGGCAGGTTGACGCGAGCGAGTCGTCGGCGGTGATCGACACGGCTCCCAGCCTGCGCAGCACCTGAAGTCGTCGCTCGTACAAGATGTGCTGCGTCGTCTCGGTGATCGCATTGAAGAGCCCGACGATGGTGCCGTCGGTATCCCTGATCGCGCTTAAGGAGAGGGTGAAATACGCCTCCTCGGGGTAGCCGTGCCGGTTGATGATGAACCGTTGATCTTCAGTGTGGTAGGCCCGGCCGGTCTGCATTACCTCGCGCAGATGTTGTTCGCTCGCTGGCCAGAGATGGGACCCCACCTCGCTCGCCGGACGCCCGAGTGCCCACGGATGTTTCTCGGCACCCAGCAACGGAATGTACGCGTCGTTGTAGAGCACCGGAAGCTCTGGTCCCCAGCTGATCTGGACCGGGAATTCGGAGTCTAGACAAAGATCAACCAGAAGCCGCAGCAGCGCTGGCCAGGTCTCTCGCGGACCCAGAGGTGTGGCGGACCAGTCCAGCTGGTCGTACACCAATCGGATGGCAGGACCGCCCGTCTGCGAGCAATCTCCCGGTGAATCGATCAAGGATTCTCGCCGAATGTCCAAGGACTCGGTCAAAGAGTCCTCCCATCTGTCGCGTTGCGGGGGGCAGCGGGCGAGACATCGCTTCTTGGATGTTCTTTGGGTGGCAGGAGGCTGACGCCAGGCGGTTCCGGGCGCCCCACCAATCTAGTACTCGGTTTCGGCGGCTGCTGCGCAGAATTGGACTTTGGTGTCACCTGACTGCTCATCGGGTAGTTCGTAGGCATGACCAGCCGGTGGTATCAGGAGGCCGTTATCTACAGCCTCGACGTGTCGTCGTTCCAAGACTCCGACGGTGACGGCCGCGGCGACCTGCGGGGGTTGATTAGCCGTCTTCATTACCTTTCCAGATTGGGAATCTCGTGCCTATGGCTGAATCCCATCCATCCCAGTCCCGGGCGCGACAGCGGCTATGACATCAGCGACTACTACGGCATCGACCCGGCATTGGGCAGCCTCGGTGACTTCGCCGAACTCGCCCGAGCAGCGCGAGAGCGCGGCATCCGGATCATCCTCGACCTGGTCGTCAACCACACCTCCGATGAGCATCCGTGGTTCATCTCGGCCCGGAGCAGCCCCGATTCGCCGTACCGCGACTGGTACGTCTGGAGTGCCGAGGAGCCCCCGAACCGACATCAGGGCACCGTCTTCCCGGGCGAGCAGAGCGAGACCTGGACCTTCGACGAGCAGGCGCAGGCGTGGTACTTCCACCGCTTCTATGACTTTCAGCCCGACCTCAATTGGGCCAATCCCGCCGTACGCGCGGAGATGGCGAAGGTGATGAGCTTCTGGCTGCAGCTCGGCGCCGCTGGCTTCCGGATCGACGCCGCACCGTTCATCATCGAGCTGGTAACGCCGGGGGTCGATGCCGGCCCAAAGGACTTTTCGATCATGGACTCCTGGCGGCAGGAGACCCAGTGGTTGCGAGGCGACTCGGTGCTGCTGTGCGAGGCCAATCTGCCGCCGAGCGAGGTTGGGGCGTTCGTTGGTAGCCGGCCTGACGGTCCGAGCGACCGCGCACAGATGATGTTCGACTTCCTGCTCAATCCGCGCGCCTGGTTGGCGCTGGCTCGCTGCGATGCGGAGCCGCTCATTGAAGCCCTGACGACGTCGGTACGGCTGCCCCAGGGTGGCCAGTGGGTCAGCTTCTTGCGTAACCACGACGAGCTCGACCTCAGCCGGCTTACCGACGAACAGCGTGGTGACGTCTTTCAAGCCTTTGCACCACGCCCTGAGATGCGGCTGTACGGGCGCGGAATTCGTCGCCGACTGGCGCCGATGCTGCACGGTGATCAGCGCCGGATCGAGCTCGCGTACGCCCTGCAGTTCTCGCTGCCCGGTACCCCGGCGCTGCGTTACGGCGAGGAGATCGGGATGGGGGACGACCTCAGTCTGGAGGGGCGTGAGGCGGTCCGAACACCTATGCATTGGGACGACACTCCGAATGCAGGCTTCAGCACGGCGGCGCCTGATGAGCTGTTCCGGCCCGTCGTCATGAAGGGTCGGTTTGGCGCCAAGAAGGTCAACGCACGCTCGCAGCAGCGCGACCCGAACTCGCTGCTGCGATGGTTCGAGAACCTGACGCACACGCTCCGCACCGCTCCGGAGATCGGGACCGGGACCTGCTCGGTTGTTGACGCCCCGCTGCCACGTTCGGTGCTGGCACACCGCTTCGACGCACAGGCCGGGTCGATCTTGCTGCTGCACAACCTGGCCGACACAGCCGTGACGGTGGACATAGGCCCCCTGCCAGGCATGAACGGCGCGCCGTATGACTTGCTGGTTGACGGGCCGTACGCTGCACCCACAAAGAAACTGACTGGCGTTGAGTTGAACGGCTGGGGGTATCGCTGGATACGACTGTCCCGAAGTGATCAAGGCTAGACGCCTCAGGAGATTGGAGCCGCGATGCGCGACTGGTTGCGTGATCATGGACTGTTGATCACCAACCTGCTCCTCTTCGTGATCTTCTTCGGCGGCATGGTTCTGACGGGAGTTCGGGTCTACAACTCCGAGCAGCTCGAGCACGGTGGGCAGGCTGTCTCGCTCGGCGGCTACTTGCTGAGTGGTGACTTTCACGAGGCGACCTTCGAGAACTGGGAGAGCGAGTTTCTCCAGATGGCGATGTACGTCGTGCTCACTGTCTTCCTCTTCCAACGCGGATCCTCCGAGTCGAAGCCCGTGGACCGCCCAGCGGCCCAGGACGAGGATCCACGGGAGGCCGCAGGCCGTCCAGGAGCGCCGTGGCCGGTACGTCGTGGCGGGTGGGTGCTCACGGTCTACGAGAACTCCCTTTCAGGCCTGTTCTTCGTCTTGTTCTTCGCGTCGCTGGCCGCGCATGCCATTGGTGGCGCTCGGGCGTACAGCGCTGAAGAGCTAGCACACGGCGGAGAGCCCGTGGGCACGTTGCAGTATTTGGGCACCTCGCGCTTCTGGTTCGAGTCTTTTCAAAACTGGCAGAGCGAGTTCCTTGCCGTGGCGGTGATCGTCGGAGCGTCGGTATACCTGCGGCAAAGGGGATCGCCCGAGTCCAAGCCGGTCGCTGAGCCACACCGCGAGACGGGGGCCTGAGCTCCAATCAACTGGCGGCCACACAGCTGACGCTATGGCGCTCGCGCGCAGTAAGTGTTGGCAGGTTGCAGTCATCCGCCCCGCGAAACCTGCTATCTGCCCACAGTTGTGTTCGCGGCGTTTGCCGCGGCGGGTTCAGGGAGCAGTTCCTCGGGTAACTGAGCGATCACGACGCGAACGCAAAGGAGGAAAGGTATGAGCCAGCCTGCACAGCAACAGGAAGTGCCTGGCATTCAATCGAAGATGACGCCGGTGCCTGACTGCGGCGAGGAAAGCTACCAGGGCACCGGAAAGCTCACCGGCAAGGTCGCAGTGATCACCGGCGGCGACTCCGGGATCGGAAGAGCCGTGGCCATCGCGTACGCGCGAGAAGGTGCCGACGTGCTGATTTCCTATCTCAGTGAGGACTCCGACGCCAAGGACACTCAGGGTTGGGTCGAGCAGGCCGGCCGACGCACCGTACTCGTGAAGGGCGATGTTGCAGATCCGCAGCACTGCCGAGACATTATTCAGACCGCAGTCGATGAGCTGGGCGGCGTGGACATCTTGGTGAGCAACGCCGCCTTCCAGATGAGCCACGACTCGCTGGAGGAGGTCTCCGACGAGGAGTGGGATCGCACGATTCACACCAACATCAGCGCGATGTTCCATCTGTGCAAGGCGGCCATCCCGCACATGAAGCCCGGCTCGTCCATCATTGGCAGCTCATCGGTGAACTCCGACATGCCGTCGCCGCAGCTTGCTCCGTACGCCGCGACCAAAGCGGCGATCGCCAACTTCTGCGCCAGCCTGGCGCAACTTCTGGGTGAGAAGGGCATACGGGTCAATAGCGTCGCTCCGGGACCGATTTGGACGCCCCTAATTCCTGCGACCATGCCGCCCGAGAAGGTGGAGCACTTTGGTGAGAACACTCCGCTCGGCCGGGCGGGCCAACCTAGGGAACTGGCGCCCGTCTACGTCCTGCTGGCCTCCGATGACGGCAGCTACATCTCCGGCGCTCGGGTCGCGGTCACTGGAGGTCGCCCGGTGCTCTGACCTGCCCCCCGATGCTCTGACCTTGCTACGAAAGTGGTCACAAGCAACAGCTTGATCGATTCAGTCATGTTGAGACATGACATCGATTCAGTCGCGTCGTATGTGACCACTTTCGGGAAGGGTTGCGGGAGGCCCTGTCAGCGTTGCTGCTGGGGTGCATCGGGATCTCCGGAGGGAATCGAGTCCGCTTTCACTGCGCCCCGCTCGCCGAGCGGCTCCTCCTCACCTTCAGTCGTGTCAGCGATCGTCTGCTGCTCGGACTCGGCGTTGATCTCGGCGCCTAGCAAGATCGCGTACATGGTGAGCCACAGCCACAACAGCAGCACCACGATTCCGGCGAAGACGCCATAGGTCTTGGCGTAGTTGCCGAATGTAGATGTGTAAATCGAGAACCCAATCGACGCCGCCAGCCAGATGAGGGTGGCCACCACAGCGCCAACGGATGCCCATCTCATGCGTGGTGCGTCGCGGTCCGGTGCGAGCCGATAGAGGAGCGCCAGCGCTGCAGGGACTAGTACGACCACTATCAACCAGCCAATTATCTGGAGGACCCAGCGCAACGCCCCGGTTTCGAACACTACTTTCAGCACCGGCGGCAACACGGCCACGAGACCGAGAACGATAACCATGAAGATGATGGCGGCGACCGTCAGCCCGAGGGCCATCAGCCGCCTCTTAACGAAGCCGCGTTTCTCCTCTTCGTTGTAGGCGACGTTGATCGCAGTGAGCAGGTTGCTGATCCCAGCCGAAGCGCTCCAGAGCGCGATCAAGAGGGAGAGTACGAGGCTGATGCCCAGGGTCTGGCGACGCGAGCTCAGTGCGGTGACCTGGTCGGTGATGATCTGGGCGGCTTCGTCCGGCAATGTGGCGGTCAGCGAGTTCAGCTGGTTCGCGATCGTCGACGGGTCGGCAAAGAGTCCGTAGATCGACACGATTGCGATCAGCGCGGGAAAGATGGCCAAGAAGGCGTAGAAGGCAACCCCGGCGGCCAACAGCGGGACCTGATCAGCCTTGGCCTCTCTCCAGCCGCGCTTGACAACCTGTATCCAGCCGCGCGCGGGAATGTCAGTGGGTCGCTCCGCTTTGCCCCCGGGCGCTTCCCCTTGTCCTCGCGTCGTCGTGATGATCATTCCTTTCAATCACCGCCTTTTGCGTCGCTACTACCCGCGAGCTTGTGCAGGTAATCACGTGTGAGTGGCCAGCGCAGGGATTTGATCGCGGTACCCGGGCAGGTAGCAGCAGGCTGCTGAGGGCACCTCCCAGCGCTATGGCACAGGCGCCCAGGAATCCGATGCGATAGCCCGTCATGACAGATGAGGAGGTAGCCGCGGCAAGCGGTACCAGGAGTGCGACGCCGGTGGCTGTGCCGACCTGGGCAGCGGAGTTGAGTACGCCGGAAGCGACGCCGCGGTAGCTCGGGTTGGCGGCATCAGTTCCGGTCTGGGTCGAGGCGACCGATGCAGTTCCAAGGCCGGCGCCGATCAGTGCGAAGGCGGACAGCAATTGAGCTACGGGAAGACCTCCGGCAGGCAGTCTGATCAACAGGGTGATTCCGATCGCAATGCCGGTGAAGCCGGCCAATGCCGTACGCCGAGAGCCCAGTCGACCGAGCAGCCGTGGGCCCATGAGTGAGCCGGCGATGACGGCTAGGTTCACCGCCGGGAACAACAGCGACGCCCGTCCGGCCGGCACGCCGAGCACGTCCTGGACATAGAGGACTGCAAGATACATCGCAGGCGTGGTTGAAGCCGTAATGGCGAGAGCAGTCAGATTCGCGCCAGCGACCGGCCGAGCTCGTAGCAACCCGAGCGGCACCAGAGGATCGGCCGTTCGTCCCTCATGGCGTACAAAGATCACGAAGCCGACGGCTGCCAGTAACAGCGGCAGCCAGCTTGAAAGCCGGCCGAGACCTCGCTCGGCGGCGCTGGTCAGCCCGAAGACCAGCAGCGCCAGCCCAGCAGTAGCGGTCAAGGCGCCGCCAAGATCTAGCCCGGATGTTCGGATCGGTCTCTGATCCGCGGGGAGCACCCGAGGCGCGATCATCAGAGCAACCAATCCAAGGGGCACGTTGACCGCAAAGACCCAGCGCCATCCCGCGTACTCGGTGATGAGGCCGCCAAGCACCCAGCCGCTGGCGCCTCCGCCGGCCGCGACCGCGGTCCACCAGCCCACAGCACGCCGTCGCTCTTGGCCCGTCTCGGTGAGGGTTGTCAGTAGCGCCAGCGCGGCTGGCGAGAGCAGGGCGGCCCCAGCACCTTGCAGCACCCGGGCAGTGACAAGTGCCGCCGGAGACCACGCCAAGGCGCAGCCCGCGGAGGCGGCTGTGAACAGGCCGAGACCGATCAGGAAGGTGCGGCGTCGGCCCGCCAAGTCAGCGACCCGGCCGCCGAAGATCAGCAGTCCGCCGAATACCAGCGTGTACGCCGTGAACACCCATTGCAGTCCCGCCTGACTGAACCCCAACGCTTGACGAATTGCCGGTAAGGCGCTGGTGACAATGGTCGCGTCGAGCACCACCACGAATTGCGCGATACAGAGGACCGGCAGAGCCCAAACTCGCGCCGCGAGAGGGGTGTTTCCACCAAAAGTGCTCATACTGGAAACTACCCATCGCTTCTCAAGATATGCAACTGGTAAAGTGGGTTTTGGTGCAAACAGCAATTCAAGGTACGCATACTCCGCGCGAGTTGCCCATTGTGGGCGGGCATCTCGCGCTGGACTTCGCCAATACCGTTGACGACCCTGACGGCCCGGAGCGCTACGACCACGCCGGGACCTACCCCGAGCTCGTCGCCTGGTCGGCGCGCATTGGCATGCTGCAGCCTGATCACGCAAAGGCACTGCTGACTGCCGCCCAGGAACACCCTCGGGCCCGTGCTGCCGCACTCAAACGAGCCCACCTACTGCGCCACATCCTGATCGATATCTTCACCGAGACCGCTGCGATCAATAGCGGCCGATCAACTACCACCGGAGGCTCCCCGCCTGGTGCACGCTGGGGCGAACTGCGGCCGTTTGTGACAGACGCAATGGCTCACGCCGAGCTGGTATGGGAAGGCTCGACGTACCAGCTGACTTGGGCGGATACCACGCGGCTGGACGCGATGTTATGGCCGGTTGGCTTGGCGGCCGGCGATTTGATCACCAGTCCGCAGTTGCCCCGGCTGAAGAAGTGCGCCGGCTGTCCGTGGCTGTTTCTTGATCAATCCAAGAATCTGAGCCGCCGTTGGTGTGCGATGAACGACTGCGGCACTCACGAGAAGATTCGCCGCTACGTCACCCGCCGAGCCGCCAGGAGGCGGCCTGACGTGGGTGAGACGGCGTAAAGACATGTCATGGGGTCACAACACGATCTTCAGCCTCCGGATACTGCCGTCTGGTCCACATCCCTGGTTGCTAGAACATCACAAGGCCTTGGGTTCAGTCGAAGAAGAGCACGAGCACCTGGCTGACCACAACTGCCGAAGAACGGAATCCTGCCGTGCCCATTGCAGTAATGGCGCTGCGACGCCGGAGCCTGAGCATGATCGGCTTGGTGAGTCGCCGCGTGGCCAGCCCGCTGACCTTGATCAATATCGCGTGGCCGCCGGCGAGCGTGATCTTGGTGGGCTGGCCGCACTGGTGGCGGCCGCTCGGCTGATCGTCAGCGGGGCACTGGGATCGCCCACCTCGCCACCGCGTACGCGACGCCGTCCGTGATCTTGTTTGGCACAGCTTCCGCAGAGCGCTGGGGTCCGTCGGCCGGGGCTCGCGCCGCTGTGATCTGGCAGGAAATAACCCGCGACACACACGGCTGGCGGCCGATCCGGCACTTCCCGAGATTTGGCAGCGATGAGGTGCTGAAGGCGGCCGAGGCCCGTCTTAAGGGGGGCCTGAGCCCCGGCCGGGTGCGCTCACCCTATCCATAAAGCGCCGGCGGATAGCCAAAAGACGCAAGAGGCTCGCAAAACGACATCGAATTCACACGCCGAATTCGATGTCGTTCCCGACCACCTACGCGGCAAGTGTGCCCACCGGGCTCGAAATCACCGGCCGAGGCCGGCCCGGTCCACC
>JBKPBV010000186.1:0-5785 GCA_046727055.1 Actinomycetota bacterium
GAGCAGCGGCCTGACGTGGTTTTGATGGACATCCGGATGCCCGGAATGGACGGGCTCGAGGCGACCCGTCGGCTGATGACCACTCAGATCCCGCCACGGGTGCTCATGCTCACCACTTTCGACCTCGACGAGTACATCTACGACGCGCTGCGCGTGGGCGCCAGCGGGTTTCTGCTCAAGGACGTCCGGCCCGAGCAGCTCGCCGACGCGGTTCGCGCGGTTGCCACCGGTGACACCCTGCTCGCGCCGGCGATCACACGGCGCCTGGTCGAGCAGTACCTGCGTCGCCCGCCGCCCGGCTCGCGGACGCCACTCGGTCTCGGCGAACTGACCGACCGCGAACTTGATGTGCTCCGCCTCGTCGCCCGGGGCAAATCAAACCAGCAGATCGCCGGCACCCTGTTCCTCGGTGAATCGACGGTGAAGACGCACCTCACCCACCTGTTCGCCAAGCTCGGCCTCCGCGACCGGGCCCAGGCCGTAGTCCTCGCCTACGAGTCCGGCCTAATCCAGCCCGGTGACGACTGAGGCGGCGCACGTGCAAAGCCGGTGGCTGCCATGGGTCAGCCGGTCGCACCAGGTTCCACCGAGCGATACTTAACCGCCGGCCCCAATTAGAGGCACTGCCGGCCACCGATCATCGCTATTTCGTTCATTCCACTCTCGCTCCGAGCTGATCGAGAACGAGGTCGTTGGCGGTGCGACTAACCCCTAACCTGCTGTTTCTCTCCGGCTGGTATCGGAGGGCTTTGGCCCGGTGCCATCGTCTGGCGTCTGGCCTAGTGAGACTGCGCAAGGACACCCATTGTCTTCGATCATCTAGCGATTGCTGGGCCGGAAAGTGTGGGGGAAAGTGTGGGGTGAGCGCGTCTGATCGTTTACGTGTCAGCGACGTTCATGGATCCGAGGACTCCTTCCGTGTCAGGGCAGAGCGCCCCATAGGAAGCGTCCATCGGCAGACGGCGAACCGACGTGCGCGTCGTCCTGCGGCCGGGCGACAGCGCTGCGATGCGCCATCAGTTTGGCTGTCAGCCAACCGAGATGGGGCGCAATGACCTCTTGGTCCCGAACTCCGCGCAGGCGCCGCGCTAACGGCCATGAACGCAGGCGGCCCGAGATGGAGTTACTGTTCTTGGCCGCAGTACGACGTGTTGGGCCAATCGCAGCAAGGGCAGTGTCGCGAACCGTCGGTGAACGGCAGCATCTGGCGCGGCCTCGGCTCTAGCATCGGGTCATGGAGCTGGGCCTGCGGGGCAAGCGCGCGCTGGTCATCGCCGCCAGCCGAGGGCTCGGCCGGGCTGTTGCCGAGTCGCTGCTGGCCGAGGATTGTCGGGTCTGTGTCACGTCGAGCTCGGAGCCGAGCATCGAGGCGGCCGCGCGCGAGATGGCGAAGGCCGGCGGTGAGGTGCACGCGCTCGCTGCCGATCTCGGTCGGTACGACGAATGTGACCGGCTCTTCGCCTGGGCGACATCGACCCTCGGTGGGCTGGACATCCTGGTTAACAACACCGTCGGGCCACCCACGGGCGGCGTACTCGAGGTGTCCGACGACCAGTGGCGGGAGTCCTTCGACTTGATCTTCATGAGCGCCCTGAGGCTGAGTCGGGCCGCCGAGGTTCTTCGCCGCCGGCACCCAACGCCCACAAGGCGGCTTGACGCTTAGCTGATCGTGATGGAGAGCTCTTTCTCGCTGAAGGCGTCCAGATCGTCGGTGACGTGGACGGTGAAGGTGAACGTGCGAGCCGTGGTGGGGGTTCCGGAGGTGGTGTTCTCCCGCTTCGGCAGCGTGAGGCCGGGAGGAGGCGTCCCGGCGACCACGGTCCGGGTATAGGGCTGGACACCACCGCTGGCGAACAGGTTGCCGCAGCAGTAGAACTCGCCGACCGTTCCGCTGGAGAGCGCCTCGGTGGTGATCGTCGGCGCCTCGGGCGGGACGATCTCGATCGTGAAGGTCTCGGTGTCGGCCGCACGGGTCTCGTCCTTGACTTGGACCGTGAACGTGAAGCTACCGGCGGTGGTGGGGACTCCGTTGATGAGTCCGGTGCTCCCGGCGAAGTCGTACAGCTTGTTGCCCCTGGCCTGTTTGAAGGTCCGTGACTGATACCACCTTGGGGGGACCGGCCAAAAATCCCCGATAATGCGACCGGAGACCCAGAGGTAACGCCGCTTGAGGTTGAGGGCGGCGTTGGGAGTCTCTCGACCCCTAGTCGGACTTGAGGGCTCAGCAGTTGTTGGTAGCTCACCGAGCAAGCTGACCTGCTCGTTGCGTGCATCGAGCACGGCCTGGAACTGCACTTGCGCCACCTTGGCGAACATCCGGATGTAGCCGACGTCCCGGACCGATGCGCCCTCGCTGCCCGCGCGCTCGGCGATAGCCGTGGCGCGGTTGGCAGCCCCCTTGGCGGCTACCCTTGGTCGTCGCCGGTGTAGGCGCGTCAAGTATCTGTGCCACCGAGGTTTCTCAAACCGCCCCGACCAGGCAGACCTCTACGCCGTCGGTGTGAGGTGGCCAAACCTGGGATATGCCGGAGCGAGCAGCATCCGTTGCGTCCATGCTGGGGTGAACACGCCACCGGTCACCAGATCTCCCAGCTGTGACTGACTGATCGCATTCCATCTGTCTCTCTCATCGAATCGAGGCCCTCATGGCGACCACCCCGGACCATGATCTTCCGCAGTCTGAACCTCTGCCGCGGACGCCTCGGGGACGCATCGGGTTGATCGTCGCTGGATCGTTGGCCGCTGGACTGGTTGCGGCTCTGGCGCTTGTCGCCACCCCGTTCATCCCGGCGAAAGAAGGTGTTCTTACCGGCGTCGTGCTGCTCGGCTTTGCCTTCGGTTGGGCGTTGCTGGCCGTGTTGTCGGTGCGGCTCAGCGACCAGCCGCAGCGCTGGGCAGCTGCGCCGGCCGTGTTCTTTGCCCTAGCCGGCCTGATTTCACTTCTTCCGCCCGGCTCGGTGGTGCAGAAGGTGTTCGGCTGGGTGTGGCCGCCGCTGCTGCTTGGGCTCGTTGTGTGGATGTTCGTTCGCGCGCACCGGCAGCTGCGCAGCCGAAGCCGGCGGTGGCTGATCTATCCGTTGCTGCTGGTGTTGGGCCTGGCCTCGATCGGCGGCGGCTACGAAACCGTACGGGAGTCGATCGACGCGACCACATACCCCGCGCCCGGCCAGCTCATCGACGTGGGCGGACACCGGCTACACCTGAACTGCACCGGCTCCGGCAGCCCCACAGTCGTGCTGGAGCCGGGCCATGGGGAAGTCTCCTCGGCGATGGGGTGGATCGCGCCGGCCGTTGCGCAGGACAGCAGAGTCTGCGTGTACGACCGCCCGGGTCGCGGATGGAGCGACCCTGCCGACCGCCCCCAGGACGCCGTGGAAACCGCGACCAACCTGCACACACTGCTGGATCGTGCACACATTCCTGGGCCATACGTACTGGCCGGTCACTCCTTCGGCGGCCTCTACGTCCTCACCTTCGCCTCCACCTATCCCGACCAGGTTGCCGGCCTGGTGCTGCTGGACTCCACCGCACCCGTACCCGGTCCGGTCCCCCCAACCAAGGCCGGATCCTACGACCTCGTCGGTCGCATCTCCGCGTTGCTGCCGGCCGTAGCTCACCTAGGTGCCGCCCATCTGATCGGTGACTCCTACGACAGCCTGCCACCACGCTCCCGGAACGAAGCGCGCGCCACTGTCTCAACCGCGCACTCCGTCGGAAGCTACCTCGACGAATTCTTTGTGGGATCGAGGTCGACGCACCAAGCCGCATCACTTGTCGACTTTGCCGGTAAGCCGCTCATCGTCGTCACGGCCGGCCGCGAACATGACGCCGCCTGGATGGCGGCGCAGGACAAGTTGGCCACCCTGTCGACCAACAGCCGCCACGATGTGGTCGCCGAGGCCACGCACGCCTCGCTTGTACTAAACGAAACCGACGCCGCCGCAGCCAGCCAGGCAATACGCGATGTCGTCGCGGCGGTGCGCACCTCCCGACCACTTGCCTAGCCCTCAGGCTGGTGTCAACAGGTCAGGCCTCGCCGCGGATGCGGAGCGTCTGCGCGAAAAAAACCCGCTTATGGCGGCCCGGTGGTGCAGGCCGCCGAGTTCTGGAGCAGCTCGCGGGCGGCAGATGAACTCCGTCCGGCGCAGCCGTGTCTTGGATTTGGACGCGAGGGCGCGCGGCTGCCGACCCACTGGATGCGGCAGCTTGATCCGGGGAGGAGCGATTGTGCGAGTTTCGGCGTCGCGTTTGGGTAGCAATGAAGCGGAATGAAGAGGCAGGGGGCAGGAGCTCAGGTGTCTGACCGCATCCAAGAAGTGGCCGAGCGCGCGAACGTGCCCGAGGACTTTGTGCGACAGCTCGTGGCGGCCGACGCGCTGCCCGGCGAGGAGGGCGAGTTGGACCTCGCCGGGGCGGTCCGGCGTGTCCGGTTGCTGCGGTCCTGGACGGCGGCCGGGCTTTCGGTTGAGACGGTCATCACGCTGGTCAATCGGGGCGCGCTATCGCTGGCATTCCTGGATGCGCCGGTGATGGATTTGCCTGAACGCCTGGACTGCTCCTATGAGCAGCTCGCCGCCGACCATGGGGTGACCATGAGTTTCCTGCGGGCGCTCCACCAATCGCTCGGCCTCGCCCCTCCAGAACCCGGCGACAGGGCTGGCGAGGACGATGCGACCATGCTGGAGGTGGCGGGGTTGTTCCGCGGCGCGGGAGCAACCGACGACGCCACCCTGCGGCTGCTGGCCGTCTACGCCGACAACCTGCGCCGCATCGCCAAGGCCGAGGCGGACTACTACGAGGCCAACATTGAGCGCCGACTCCGCGCCGAAGGACTAGACGAGCGTCAGCTGATTGAGCTCGGCACCCAGCTCGGCGACCGGGTCATCGGGTTGCTGGAACGAGTGCTCCTGATGGTCTACCGCCGCCGCCGCGAGCACGTCTGGACCGAGCACGCCATCAACCACGTCGAGGAGGCACTTGAGAGTTCCGGTCTCCAGGCACGAGTGGCGCAGCCACCAGCCATCTGCTTTGTCGACCTGACCGGCTACACCCGCCTGACCGAGGAGCGCGGCGACGAGGCCGCCGCTCAGGTCGCAGGGCGACTGGTCGCTCTGGTGAACGACATCTCCCGCCGTCGCGGCGGCCAGGCCGTCAGATGGCTGGGCGACGGCGGCATGTTCTACTTTCGGGAGCCCGGGACGGCAGTGGTCGCCGGCCTCGACCTGGTCGAGCGCGGCCCTGCGGCCGATCTGCCACCAGCCCACGTGGGCATCCACACCGGCCCCGTCATCTCACAAGACGGAGACGTCTACGGGCGGACTGTAAACCTGGCGGCTCGGATCGCGTCGTATGCACAGGCCGGGCAGGTGGTGGTGAGCCAGGAGACGGCCCAGCGCTCCGGCGACCGCCAGGTGTGGTTCGACCCACTGGGAGCGGTCGAGCTCAAAGGCGTCGCAGAGCCTCTGCCGCTCTACCAGGCCTACCGCAGGTCCTAAGGGTTCGAACCACAGATGCCGCCATCGCAGAAGGCGAAATCCCCTTGCCGCCAGCGCGAGGGCAATCTTCTAATATCCTTGGTGCGCCTGCGCGTTACTGCCCGCGGTTGCCTACCTCGGAGCCGGGCGCCTGCTCGCACAGTCCTCTTATGGCAGTCTGCCGCCACGCTCCCGGGAGGAGTAGCGCGCGAATTCGTCGACCGCCCGCTCCCTCGGTAGCTTCATCGAGGAGTTTTCTCGAAGGGTCGCGTCGATGCACCAGGCGTCGTTCCCTGACGAACCTCAACGAG
>JBKPBV010000187.1:0-5653 GCA_046727055.1 Actinomycetota bacterium
GTCTCGCGCCGCGCCAACCAGCCGCCAGCCGGGGGCATCGCGATCCGGGCGTGCTAACAGCACCAAGAACATCGGCAGCTCATGAATGAGCGGCAGCAACGGAGCCAACAGGTCCACGGATGGCTGGTCAGCCCAATGCACATCCTCGCAGACCAGCACCGTTGGTTCCCGGATGGTTGACCGGAGCAGCGCGGCCATCCCCTCGGCGTAGGCCGCAAGCAAGGCATCGGGACCGAGCCGGATGACCTCGTCTCTTTCCACCGGTTCAAGATCGAGCGAAAGAAGCTGCGCCATATGCGGCCCGACATGAGATCCGGCCGGACCTAGGGCAGCAAGAAGACGGTCACGGGCGAGCGCAGGCGGCTCCGATCCGTCCTCGCTAAGTCCCAGTACGGCACGGAGGATCCTCAGCACCGCGCTGTATGGCACATTCTGGCCGTAAGAGACGCATTGGGACTCCAACCAGCGGACGGTGGAATCATTCCCATGCCCGCGCAACTCGGCAACTAGTCGGGACTTGCCGATCCCAGGCTCGCCGAGGAGGATCCCGACCCGTCCGCGGCCTGCCCGCACCGCTCGCAGCGCCTGTGCCAACCGGCCCAGTTCGGCGTCGCGCCCGACCATCGGGCTGCTGAGACCGGGCAGCCCGCGGGGTCGCAGGTGCCGTCCGGTCCAGGCTGTCACCTCATACGCCTCGATGCGCGTCGCCTTACCCCTCAGCATCAGCGGGCCACGTGAGCGGGCCTCCACCGACTCACGTACGAACCCGTACGTGGCGGCGCCGATCAATACCGTGTTAGGCGCGGCCTCTGTTTGCAATCGCTCCGCTATGTTGACGGCATCCCCCAACGCCGTGTAATCGCTCGGTGATCCATCGAGGCTGACATCGCGAGTGACGACAAACCCGGTATTGATACCGACCCGCACCAGCAGGTGCCCGCCGGGCAGCTCCGGCGACGTTGCATGCGCCGGGATCTCACGCACCAGATCAAGGCCGGCCCGCACCGCCCGCTGCGGGTCGTCCTCATGTGCAACAGGAACCCCAAAGAAGGCGAGGATGCCATCTCCCAGCACCTGGCTCACGCGGCCGCCGTAGCGATCGACCACCCTCCCCATCGCGGTCGTGGTATCACCAATGAGCTCGGCCCACTCCTCAGGATCCTGGGTCTCCGCCAGGCTGGTCGAGCCAACGATGTCCGCGAACAGCGTTGTCACGGGCCGCCGCTCCCCTGCCCTGGACGGATTCTGCACTCTCGCATCGTAGATCGGACGTCGTCGCAACAGAGTCTCCGGTGTCACCTCTTCGTAGCGTCGGGCGGTACCAACGGTTTAAGACACCGCCACGCCAAGAATGCGGCGCCGACAGCTCAAGAGTGCGGGTGTCAACGCGCTGCACTCCTCATGTCTGCCAAACGGCCCGCCGGTTCCGCTCAGGCTGGGTTCGCGACTGAGCCTTATGCGCACCCATTCCGGTCTACACGTGCATAGCGCAATTGTGCTGCGGGACTTCGGCGCCCCCAGTGACCGGCGGGAACATGGAACCGCCCATCGCGCGGATGGACTTCGATCTGCCCGACGTGCCCGCAGACTTCAAGCAGCTCGTTGAGGATGCGTGCAACGAGGCGGTGCGCCTGAACCGGCGGATCGACGTGCGGGTGCTACCGCAGGGGCAGGCCCTGGCGATCCCGAACGTCATCCGCACCGCGAGCGACCTGCTGCCGCCGGACATCGAGATGGTTCGGCTCGTCGACATCAACGGCATCGACAAACTTCAGCAGCAATGCGGTGATCTTCACACCGTCTCGAGGGTACGGCTCCGACGTTAAGGGGGCGATGATACGTACCGCCTTGGTCCGAAGTAGACGCTAGAAGTTGATCTTCCGCGAGATGTGGAACCGCCTCAAATTAGTAGCCTCATCAGCTCCGGCACCCCCGCCTACTCTGTGACTGCGATCGCATGATGGTATTCCGGCTTTCGGGTGTCAGTGAGCGGGTCGGTAGAGATGAGCTCGATCCGGCCCAAGACGAATCCATTCCGGGGGCGTGGGACTTCATCGCAGGTCTGAAT
Organism: Actinomycetota bacterium; assembly: GCA_046727055.1. GTDB lineage: Bacteria > Actinomycetota > Actinomycetes > Propionibacteriales > Propionibacteriaceae > Microlunatus. The sequence continues at coordinate 2,069 of JBKPBV010000187.1, forward strand.
GACAACGGGGATGGTGGCGGGTTACCTGGGCAATCGCGTACGGCCATAGGCGACTCGATAACGTCGTGAACGGACCCACTAATCGGTAGAGGTGAGCTCGATCCGGTCCCAGACGAATCCATTGCGGGGGTGGGACTTAATTCCCCAATCGGGGGCGTACACCACTCGGTGGTGGCTCAATTCCTTAATGCCCAGGGTACGGAGAATGTCAACCTCGACGGCGGCATCCTTGCATGGGCAGGTAGCGGCCTTCCGATCGAGCGTTGAGGAAATCTGGGCACGTTTTGCGGCTTACGATCGACAGTTTCATCAACCGGGGGATAACCCGGTCGCGGACGCGCACCGTCTAGGCGGGAGGAGATGGGCATCCAGGGCCTCCGTCGTCTGCCCTGCCCGGCGTGCAGGCGTACAACTGAGACATGGAGACCTGGGACGTCATCCGCGCGCGTCGCAACGTGCGCCAGTACACCGACCAGCCGATCGCCCGGGCGGACCTCGAGCGCATCCTCGACGCCGGTCGGAGGGCCGCGTCCGCGGGCAACTGGCAGCCGTGGAACTTTGTTGTCGTCACCGACCGCGCGCAGCTGGTCGAGCTGGCGAAGGTGTTTCAGGCGGCGCGGCACGTTGCCCGGTCGGCGGCCACGATCGCCTTCGTCGTCCGGCAACCGGACGACACCCGCCACCAGGACCTGCTCATGTACGACCTCGGGCAGGCGACGGCGAACATCATGCTCGCCGCCGCCGACCTCGGCATCGGCTCTGGCCACGCTGCGGTGTCCGACCAGGAGCAGGCGCTACGCGTGCTCGGGTTTCCCGATCGCTACTTCTGCGCGTACCTGATCGGTCTGGGCTACCCGGCCGACCGACGGTTGCGACCACTCGTCCGGCCGAACCGGCGGCCCCTCGACGAGGTCGTCCACTGGGACCGGTGGTAGCCGTCAGCCCAGCAGGTCGTGGCACTCATGGAGCGCCGGGCGCTCCGCCGCCAACACGCGACTCACTAGCCGGCGACTGCAAGAATCCCGCCCGGCGGGCTGAACACGGGGGACGTGACGCCGCACCCACGCGCCAGCCGCGTCTTGCCGATCCCCGCTTCGCCCCGAGCAGACGACCACCTGCGGCAGGCCCCCGACCGCCTCGGCCAGCCGACGCCGCAGCCGTGCCCGGGACAGCGAGTGCGGTCCCTTGCGGGCCTGACGGCAGCGCTGACGGCCACCGCACGAGATTCCGGTACACCAGCGCGGGCGATCATGAGCCTTCTCAGCCGTCTGCGAACTTCGAAGGACTCCATGCCCGCCCCTTTTTCCGCAGGTTGTGGGTTCGAGTCCCACGGGGCCCACTCTGACTAGGTCATTTAGGTCACGCCGAGTTCTGTAGGCACAGTTTAGGCACAACTTTTGATCCTGGATCACAGCCGATCTGCTCAACGTGCCGGCACCCGTGTTCATCGCCTGCTGGCCACCCTCTTGTCGACGTGGTCCACAGCCGGCCACGCGACTTACATCGCTCGGCCCGGCTGGAGCTCGGTCGACCGGTTCTATCGGGCTCGATGCTCGGTCAGGTGCTCATCGACCCGGCACCTCCAGCGCTCCGCGGCAGCGACGAATTCCGCCGGGCCCACCCCACCGGGCGACAGGGCAGGCACCGAGCCGCTCACCGCAGGAAGGCGGCGGCGACCCCGGCGTCGACGGGAATGTGCAACCCGGTGGTGTGGGACAGGTCGTCGGAGCACAACACGAACACCGCGTTGGCGCAGTGTTCGGGCAGCACCTCGCGCTTGAGCAGGGTGCGCTGTGCGTAGTAGCCGCCGAGCTCCTCCTCGGCCACCCCGTACACGGCGGCCCGTTTGGCACCCCAGCCGCCGGCGAAGATGCCGGATCCCCGGACCACACCGTCGGGGTTGATGCCGTTGACTTTGACCCCGTGCTCGCCGAGCTCGGCGGCGAGCAGCCGCACCTGGTGGGCCTGGTCGGCCTTGGTGGCGGAGTAGGCGATGTTGTTGGGCCCGGCGAACAGGGAGTTCTTGGACGAGATGTAGACGATGTCGCCGCCGAGCTGCTGCTCGATCAGCACTTTGGCCGCCGCCCGCGATACCAGGAACGAACCCTTGGCCATCACGTTGTGCTGCAGCTCCCAGTCGGCCACCGTGGTGTCGAGCAGTGACTTGGACAGCGACAGGCCGGCGCTGTTCACCACCAGATCAAGCCCACCGAAGGCCAGCACGGTCGCGTCCACGGCGGCCTGTACGGCGGCCTCGTCGGTGACATTCGCCGCGATCCCGACAGCCACATCGGTGTTCCCGATCTCCGATCACCAACGACCACGACTTCACCGATACGGCCCACCATCGCGCCCGCGACCAACGCGCCGCCCAGGCTGACCAGAGGGTGGCGGACGCGGCAGGACAGCCCTCTCGCCACATCCGAGAGGAGGCCGCCGAGGAGGCGGACGCCAAGCAGAGTCCAGCCAACGACCACACTTCTGACCCTGTACGCGTTCCCACTGCCGAGGAGACCGCGGAGTCCGTACGCCGCGCTCAGCGCGCGCTGCACGAGCTCAAAAGTCGTCAAGCCATCGATGCTCGTCACGCGGAAAAATGAGGCCCGAGACTATGTCGCACACAGGCACGCTGAGCAGTTACGCCAGGAAATGGATCAAGACGCCCGGACGGGCAGCGCAAGATGGCAGCACGGCGCTGAACCACTCGCGCTCGACGCTCCCGTGTAGAGCGCACGCCTCACACCGACAACGCATCAGGGCGCAAGAAGGTCAGGCGGTATCCGTCGACGGCATCTCGAGCGGCGCCTTCGTCGAGCCGCCCCATGCCCATCGCACGGTCGTCAGGGTGCCTTCCAGCCACCCAGGCCGGCCCTTGCCGCCCGAGTTCCTGATCGCCGCAACCTCCGCTGCCATCAGCTCAGCCGCAATCGACTCCTCATGAGCCATGCCCGATCGCCGTGTAATCGGCGCCCAGGCTGGCTCCCAGCCCCCAAGGATGAATACCAGTCAGCTCGGCCCGACTCGGCGAGGTGTTCAGCCAGCCGCCAGAGCAGGACGAACTCAGTCGGCGGTACCCGAATGTTGCCACGGGGGATGCCGCCGACTAACTGAGCCGTCACCTCCATGCACGCCATTGTCACGCGGGACACCGAGAATGACCACTACTGGCTAACGCCGACTAGTCAATCGAGCTTGTCGGTGATCCGCCGAGCCGAGTTGAATGAGGCCCCGCGAGGCGGCGCTCGATCGCGGCCCGGGAGTCGGTCTCGGCCAGGTGGCCGTGCGCCGACAGGTTCGCCAGCAGCTCGGGCAGGGCCGGGCGCAGCCGTTTGCCGGTCGGCCCATCCAGCACCGCCCAGCACTGCCGCAGCAGCTCCACCGATTCCGGACCGTGTATACCTGGTGGGCGACCCACGGCGCCGGAGGTAGTGGCCTGCCGCGGGGCCGGTCGGTCAGGGCGGCAGGGATCGCCTTGCGGGCATGGTCCCGGTGCCAGCTGGTCACCGCGCACACGTGGGACCCTCGACAAATCCATCGTATGACCGGACTGCCTTCGATGTCTGCTGCGCTGCGGAACGCCGTCCG